>JBDIAG010000247.1:0-6590 GCA_039812305.1 Actinomycetales bacterium
GGCCGACGGGATCCTCGTCACGGTGGTCGTGACCCGGACCTACTTCGAGGACAGCTGATCCATCGGCAGGTCGTGGGCCTTGCGGATCTCCCGGACCACCTCGGCCATGATGTCGTTGAGGCCGAAGTCCTTGGGCGTGAACACGGCGGCCACGCCGCGCTCGCGCAGGGCAGCCGCGTCCGAGGTCGGGATGATGCCACCGACGACGACGGGCACATCGTCCATCCCCGCCTCGCGCAGTCCGTCCAGCACCTCGGGCACGAGATCCATGTGCGAACCGGAGAGAATCGACAGCCCGACGACATGCACGTCCTCGGCCACCGCGGCGGCGATGATCTGCGCCGGCGTCAGTCGAATCCCCTGGTAGACCACCTCGAAGCCCGCGTCCCGGGCCCGGACGGCGACCTGCTCGGCACCGTTGGAGTGGCCGTCCAGCCCCGGCTTGCCGACCAGCATCCGGAGCCGGCCGCCGAGCTCGGCCGACGTCTTGTCGACCATCTCGCGCACGCGGGCCAGCGACTGGGCGGCTTCGGACTCCGCCTCGGCGACGGGGGCCGCCACCGCGCCGGAGACACCGGTCGGGGCCCGGTACTCGCCGAACTCCGCGCGCAGGGCCTGCGCCCACTCCCCGGTGGTGACCCCGGCCCGCGCGCAGGCGAGGGTGGCGGGCATGAGGTTCACCGTGCCGGCCGCGGCCGCCCGGAGCCTGCCCAACGCCTCGGCCACCTCCGCGGCCCGCGCGGGATCGGCGTCCCGTTCCCCGCGCCACGCGGTGACCCGGGCCGCGGCATGCTTCTCGACCGCCGGATCGACGGTCTGGATCGCCGCGTCGAGATCCGCGGTCAACGGATTCGGCTCGGTCGTGGTGAACTTGTTGACCCCGACCACGACGTCCTGACCGGATTCGATGCGGGCCCGGCGCGCGGCATGGGAGGCGACAAGAGCCTGCTTGAGATAACCGGATTCGACGGCGGCCACCGCACCACCGAAGTCCGCGATCCGTGCCATCTCGGCCCGTGCCCCGGCGACGATCTCGGCCACCTTCGCCTCGACCACCGGGCTACCGTCGAAGAGATCCTGGTACTCGAGCAGATCGGACTCGTACGCCAGTACCTGCTGGATCCGCAACGACCACTGCTGATCCCACGGCCGCGGCAGCCCCAGCGCCTCGTTCCACGCGGGCAGCTGGACGGCCCGCGCGCGGGCGTTCTTGGAGAGCGTGACCGCCAGCATCTCCAGGACGATCCGCTGGACGTTGTTCTCCGGCTGCGCCTCGGTGAGGCCGAGCGAGTTGACCTGCACCCCGTACCGGAACCGGCGCTGGCGGGGGTCCGCGACGCCGTATCGATCGCGAGTGAGCTCGTCCCACAGCTCGACGAAGGCGCGCATCTTGCACATCTCCTCGACGAACCGCACGCCGGCGTTGACGAAGAAGGAGATCCGCGACACGACCTCGCCGAACCGTTCGGGTGGGATCTCACCCCGCTCTCGCACGGCATCCAGGACGGCGATCGCCGTGCTCATCGCGAACGCGACCTCCTGCACCGGGGTGGCTCCGGCTTCCTGCAGGTGGTAGCTGCAGATGTTGATCGGGTTCCACTTCGGGATGTGGTTGACCGTGTAGCCGATGACGTCGGTGATCAGCCGCAGGCTCGGCCCGGGCGGGAACACGTACGTACCCCGGGAGAGGTACTCCTTGATGATGTCGTTCTGGGTGGTGCCGGACAGCTTGGCGATATCGGCGCCCTGCTCCTCCGCGGCGACCTGGTACAACGCCAGCAGCCACATGGCGGTGGCATTGATCGTCATCGAGGTGTTCATCTGCTCCAGCGGTATCTCGCTGAAGAGCTGGCGCATATCGCCGAGGTGACTGATCGGCACGCCGACCTTGCCGACCTCGCCCCGGGCGAGGACGTGGTCGGGGTCGTAGCCGGTCTGCGTCGGCAGGTCGAAGGCCACCGACAGCCCGGTCTGACCCTTGGCCAGGTTGCGACGGAACAGCGCGTTCGACTCGACGGCCGAGGAGTGCCCGGCATAGGTACGCATCACCCACGGACGGTCACGCGCGGGACGGGATATCTCTTCGCTCACGGCTGGCCTCCTTGACGCCGCTACGAGATTACCGAGCCCGCCCCGGCCCGCCTCGTCGGGCCGGAGCGGGGCGGCTCGGCCTCGTCGCTGAGCCGCGCCGGTCGGAGCACCGGTGACCAGCGAATCGGGCGGAGATCGCCTGGATAGTCGGGTCAGGACGGAGAATGTCTCCGAACTCGGCATGCCCGGGCTCGGTGGCTGATCGGCCGGAACGACGACCGCAGGCGTCTCCTCCCGGCTGACCCCGGCGGGTCTGCCCCACCGGCGGCTGCGATGATGCCCCGCATGCGGGTCGAGATCATCACTGTTGGCACCGAACTGCTTCTCGGTCAGATCGTGGACACCAACTCCGCCTGGATCGGTGCCGCGCTCGCCGAGGCCGGGTTGGACGTGCTGCACATCTCGACGGTCGGCGACAACGCCGGCCGGATCGTGGAGCAGTTCCGCACGGCCGTGGGTCGGGCTGACGCCGTGATCGTCTGCGGTGGGCTCGGCCCCACCCAGGACGACCTGACCCGCGACGTCATCGCGTCCGTGATGGGCGTCGACCTCGTGCCGAACGAGGCGGTCGCCCAGCGCATCCGGGAGATGTTCGCGGCACGCGGGCGCACGATGGCGCAGAACAACCTCCGTCAGGCCCTGGTCCCGGTGGGGGCCGAACTGATCCCGCAACAGCCCGGCACCGCGCCCGGTCTGATCTGTCAGATCGGCGATACCGTGCTCTACGCCGTTCCCGGCGTACCGTCGGAGATGCGCGAGATGGTTGCCGGAACGGTCGTCCCCGATCTGCGGCGGCGGGCCGCCGACCGCGGCGAGGCGGCCGTGGTCACCAGCCGGGTGCTACGCACCTGGGGCCTGGCCGAGTCGAAACTGGCCGAACTGCTGCAGGACCGGATCGACGTCCTGGATCGGCGTGCCGAGCGGCTGGATCCCGCCGACGGACCGGTCCCCACGATCGCCTTCCTCGCCAGCGGCCCGGAAGGCATCAAAGTGCGGCTCACGGTGCGCGCTCCCGACGCCGAACAGGCCGAACGCGCCCTGGCGACCGAGGAGGCCGAGGTCCGTTCCGTCATCGGCCGCTACGTCTTCGGGGTCGACGACCAGAACATGGAATCCGTCGTCCTCGATCTGCTGCGGAGGCAGGGCTGGACGCTGGCCGCGGCCGAAAGTCTGACCGCCGGCTATGTCTGCGGGCGACTGGCTGCCGTCCCGGGCGCCAGCGACGTACTCCGCGGCGGGCTGGTGAGCTACGCCAGCGAGGTGAAGCACGACGTGCTCGCCGTGCCGGAAGGTCCGGTGGTCAGCGAGGAAGCGGCGCTGGCGATGGCTCGCGGCGCGGCCCGCCTGCTCCGCGCCGAGACGGCGGTGGCGACCACCGGAGTGGCCGGACCGGACACGCAGGAGGACCAGCCGGTGGGAACGGTCTGCCTCGCCGCCGTCACCCCGGACGAAGAACGCGCGACCACCGTCCGGTTGCCCGGCGGACGCGAGAACATCCGCCAGCTGAGCGTGATCTCTGTGCTGGATCTCCTGCGGCGGTTGCTCGTGGAGCCGCCGGCGACGTGAGGGCTGCTCGTGGAGCCGCCGGCGACGTGAGGGCGCCCTCGACGTGGTGAGGGGTCGATGCGATGCGGCGTCGACGTGATAGGCCGGCCGATACGTGATGGCGGCTACGTGATCCGCCGCTACGTCATCGCGCCGGCTACTTGACCCCGACCAGGCTCAGTTCCTCCAGATCCAGCCGGTAGTTGAGAATCCGGTCCAGCCTCGTGCGCCGGAGCAGCCGGTCGAGTTCGCTCGGCACGTTCACCAGGTACAGAGTGCGGTCATGGCGCACAGCGCGGCGGTGCGCCTCCAGCATCATTCCCAGTACGCAACGGTCAGTCACCATCAGGCCCTGTACATCCAGGAGAAATTCACCCGTACCGGCATCAAGTCCGGCCAACACCACCTGACGCAGATCTGCGACATTCGCGCCGCCGACCCTGCCACTCACTGTCAAATCCGCACCGGGGTGCGCCTGCGAGACCTGCATGGATGCCCCCGATCTGTTGTCGTCTGTCGTAGAAAAGTTTAGGTTGCTTCGTTCTTGCGCGGTCAATGTTCCCCCAATTGGACGTAGGCCGCTTACGATCCTCCGACTATCGTCACCGTGCGTCAGACTTTTTGCGGTTCAGGCCGTCGGCCGTCCCCGCTCCGTAACTGAGAGACGCATCCGGGGGCCGTTGCGTTCCCCACAGCGGAGACAAAATCGCTACGGAAAGCACATTCACCCCGTCGCGACGCCCGAACGGCCGACACCGGCCGACGCCTGACCGGGAGTCGCCGGACCCAGCCAAAAGCCGCCCCGCCCGTTTGGAGCTAATAGGCCGTTTCCAATGGCCAGGCTGATGGATGTCAGGTTGCGACTCTGGCGCTGCTTCGTTCCGACTCTGGCGCTGCTTCGTTCCGACTCTGGCGCTGCTTCGTTCCGACTCTGGCGCTGCTTCGTTCCACGGAGCAGCGCCAGAGTCGTGGAGCACTGCATGACCCACCCGACGACGGCGCAATTCGGCTATATCTGCCACATGGCCCAGGATTGCCCAGGCATGACACGGTGCCGGCTGAGCATCCAGCATCCAGTTGCTGGCCGAGCATCCACGTGCACGTCCGAGCATCCAGTTTCAGGTCCGAGCATCCAGCGATATCCGGCCGTTGGGCCATTTACTGGATGCCGACCGCCGAGGCCCGCCGCCACCGGCTCCCCGCCCGACAAGAAGGTGACCGTGGCCCGCTGATCAGACGCGCCAGCTTTCGCCGGTCCGGGGGTGGAGTCGCCGGTGAAGTTTCGCGGCCCCCTAGGGTGGCCTCATGGCCGTTCGGATCAATCGCGTGTACACCCGCACCGGGGACGACGGAACAACCGGCTTGGGCGACTTCAGCCGCACCGCCAAGACGGACTCCCGACTGGTCGCCTACGCGGACACGGACGAGGCCGGCGCGGTGATCGGCGTGGCGGTGGAGAGCGGCGGAATGCAGCCGGACGTGGCCGATCTGCTGCGCAGGATCCAGAACGACCTCTTCGATGTCGGTGCCGACCTGTGCCTGCCGATCGCCGAAACCTACGCCTACGAACCGCTACGAGTGAAGCAGGAGTGGGTGGACGAATTGGAGACGGCCATCGACCGTTACAACGATGCGCTGCCCAAGCTCACCACCTTCGTGCTGGCCGGCGGCAGCCAGGCGTCCGCGCAGCTGCACTTGGCCCGGACCGTGGTCCGCCGGGCCGAGCGGGCAGTCTGGACGGCGATCGCCGACCACGGTGCAGACCAACTCGGCGGGGTCAGTTCGCTGACCGCGCGCTACCTGAACCGGCTCTCGGACCTGCTCTTCGTACTGGCCCGCTACGTGAACAAGGACACCGGCGACCTACTCTGGCAACCCGGCGGCGGCAGGTAGATGGCCACAGAAAGACGGCATCCACCGGGGCCGCCACCGACAAGCGGAGGGCTTCGGACGCCCAACGGTTGACCGGACAGCCACCCCAGTTGACCGGGTAGTCGCGCGTTGACCAGCTATCAGCCGAACAACCAGCGATCCCCGGCCAGACCGCACACAACCGGCCAACACGCAAACAACCGGCCAGACGGCACTCGCCAACCGGCGAACGCGACCCACCGCAAGCACGCAGAAGCCCCTCGCACCTCCCGGGCCGCGCACGCAGGCGCCCGCAGCAGACAAGCGGACGGAACCCACGCGACCAAGACCGACCAGGTAGTCGCGCGTTGACCAACTATCAGCCGAACAACCAGCGATCGCCGGCCAGACCGCACACAACCGGCCAACACGCGAAGAACCGGCCCCACCACGTGGGAGCCGGTCAGGTCGGAGCGGGTCGGATCGGAGCAGACCCGATCGGAGCGGAGTCAGATCAGATGGTGGCGTTGGCCGGGGGGTGCCGCCTCGCTCCACGTGGAGAGGCCGAAATAAGCGCTCTCGGACATGGCCAGGTCGATCTCGTCACCGTCGAAGCGACATCGGATCACCACTGTCGAGGACAGCACCCCGACGGATTCACGACGACCCACGATCCGCAGCCGGTCCCGCTCGAACACCTGGCTCGGGCCCAGGGACAGGGAGAAGAAGGGATAGAAGTCCAGTTGGGTGGACCCGAACTGGGCCACCCCCACGCTCCAGACACCACCGACAGGTCTGACCGACAGGTCGAACGTGCCCGGCCGCCGATACAGCATCAGGCGGCGGACGAGCAGCGCCACGAAGACCAAGAGGGCGACGACCGCGATGCCGGCAGCGATCTCGAGGGGAATCAAGAGTTCGCCCATCGCTGCCGGCCTCCCTCCTATTTGCCGTTGATCGTGACGATCTCAGCCACAACGAGGACGCGGTCGTTCTCCACCGACAGGAAGCCGTGGTCGACGTCGGCGGAGATCTGCGTGCCGCCGACCGGCTCCACCCGCACTTCACCGGCCGCAAGAATGCCCATCAGCGGGATGTGCCCG
>JBDIAG010000248.1:0-6579 GCA_039812305.1 Actinomycetales bacterium
ATGCGCGAGCCGCTGTCGTCTCGTCACGAGACGGTGGCAGCTGGGCGGTTACGATGCCGCATGGCGCGATTGCGTTCACTGCCACGGTCCGCGGCCGCCGTGCTGGCGATCGCCACCCTGACCGCCTGCACGTCCGGATCGACCGCCGACCCGCCGGCTTCGGGGTCGTCCACCCACGAGACGTCCACGGCCAGTGCGGGGGTGACCACGATCGCCGAGGGGCTCGAGGCGCCCTGGTCGATCGCCTTCCTCGGCGACACGCCGCTCGTCAGCGAGCGCGACACCGGCCGCGTCCTCGAACTGGACGCGGCCGGAGCGTCTCGCGAGGTGGGCACGATCGACGGGGTCAGGGCCGCCGGCGAAGGCGGACTGCTCGGGCTCGCGGTGCACGGGAATGACCTCTTCGCCTACTTCACGGCGCGGGACGGCAACCGGATCGAGAGGTTCCCACTCACCGGAGAGCCCGGCGGTCTGGCCCTGGGGGAAGGCGAGACGATCCTCGACGGGCTTCCCGCGGCCCGCAATCACAACGGCGGCCGGATCGCCTTCGGCCCCGACGGGATGCTGTACGCCACGGTCGGTGACGCAGGTGACCGGAGCAGCGCCCAGGATCGCGACGAGCTCTCCGGGAAGATCCTCCGGATGACCCCGCAGGGACGGGCGCCCGACGACAATCCGTTCGCGGGGTCGCTCGTCTACAGCTACGGTCACCGCAATCCACAAGGCATCGCCTGGGACCAGAACGGCACGATGTATGCCAGCGAGTTCGGGCAGGACACCTGGGACGAGCTCAACGTCATCGAAGCCGGCGGCAACTACGGGTGGCCCGAGGTCGAGGGCATCGCCGGGCGATCGGGTTTCGTCGATCCGGTGCAGCAATGGGCCCCGGCCGATGCCAGCCCGAGCGGCATCGCCGTCCGGGACGGTTTCCTCTACATCGCCAACCTGCGCGGAGAACGCCTCCGCCGGGTTCCGCTGACCGAGATCGGCTCGGCCACCGAGCTTCTCGTCGGCGAGCAGGGACGGCTGCGCGACGTCACCGTCGCCCCCGACGGCTCGGTCTGGGTGCTGACCAACAACACCGACGGACGTGGCGACCCGGCCCCGGGAGACGACCGCATCCTGCGGCTCGGCGACTGAACCACCCGCTGGCCGGGCGACCATCACGAGGCAGGAGACCCTCTGCGCGCCGGGGCCTCGGGCCCAGGGCGACAACCCTCAGTCGGGACGGGATTCGCCGGCGCGGACGCGCGCTCCGCCGGTCTTCGGCCGGGCCGTCAGAGCGCCGGAGTCCTCCGTGGTCTTGGCGAGCGCGTCGGCCGCGGAGGCGTCCCGCACGTTCTTCTGCACCGCGACCGCCGCGAACATGCTCAGCGCGAAAGACATTGCATAGAAGCCTTTCTCGCTGCGCAGCAGGTCGGCATTCCACAGGCCGGTGCTGAGCAGGACGAGAACGGCCGCCACGCTCGCCCAGGAGAGCCCGAGGAAGAGCGGCGAGACCGGCACGCCCTCCAGCTTGTCCCGGACGGCTTTCTGCACCGCGACCGCGGAGAACAATCCGTAGAGCAGCAAGGTCAGATAGAAGCCTTTCGAGGCCATGGCCAGGTCCGCGTTGTACAGACCGATCAGGAAGGCGACAGCGCCGGCGAGGAGGGCCAGCCACGACACCCCGACGAATGCTGCGGACGGCTTTCCCGGCGGAGCGGGCGGAGTGCCGGCGTCCACGCGAACCGCGGCCGGCGGATCGAACGGCATCTGCGGGGAGGGTGGGTTCAGCGACGGCATGGACAAGGAGGCTCCTGAGAACGGACCGGGCCCCAGCGACCCGCGAATGTTCCCACGGTAGATAGCCCTCGTCCGGCTGACCTGAGTACGAATACCTGACCTCGCTACTCAGAGTGCGACGACCCGCAGATGGATCTCAGGCCGGGACACCGAGGTCGGTCAGGCGGCGCTCGCCTCGGGCGGTGATCGTGAGTGCGCGATCGTCTCGACGTCGCGTGAACCACTCGTCCTCGAGCATGGCGTCCAGGAGAGAGCGGCCGAGACGGCCGGCGATGTGCGGCGTGCGTTCGGTCCAGTCCGGGCAGGGACGGACGGCCGGTCGCGATGAGCGCGGCCAGATCAGATCGAGTCCCATGCCATCCGCGAACTCGGCCAGGTCGGGCAGCGTCCAGACACCGTCGGCATCGTGGATCCACCCTCGGCGAAGGGCGATCTCGGCGACCGCCACACCGACGCGGCCGGCCAGGTGGTCGTAGCACGATCGCGCCTCCCGCATCGTGGCCCGGCGTCGAAAGCCGGTGAGAGAGTGCACGGACGACTCCCCGGAGAGCTGGACGAGGGCCTCGACCGCCTCGGCCACGGCGGGGCCGGCAAGACCGGCCAGGCGCGTCCGCCCACGCCGTTCGATCGAGATGAGGCCCGCGTCGTGCAATCGGGCCAGGTGTGCGCTCGTCGTGGACGGCGCGAGGTCGAGGCGTGCGGCCAGCGCACCCGCCGGAAGCGGAACGCCACCGAGGAGCTCGAGCAGGATCCGCAGACGTGCCGGCTCTGCCACGACCCGGCCGAGGTCCTCCAGTGGCAGGCAGGTCGCCGGATCGGGGGCCGTGCCCGTCATGCCACGGACTCCACGTTCGCGGTGATGCTGACGACGGCGGCGAGGCTGTTGGCGATGTAGCACTGTCGGTGCGCCTCCGCCAGGAGGTCCCGCACCGTCGCCTCGTCGGCCCCACGCACGGTCACCGCGACGTCCAGCGAGATCTCGGTGATGCGCATGGGAGAGGAATCCCCGGGCATGACCGCGCGAGCCGAATCGGAGTACCGGATCACGTCGACGCCGGCGCGGGCGGCGACGGCGAGAAAGGAGAGCAGCTGGCAGGAACTGGCCGCGGCGACCAGCAACTGCTCGGGATTCGGCAGCCGCGGATCCCCGCGAAACGCGGGATCGGCGCTGAGCATCAGCTTTCCGGCCTCGCCGATCGTCAACGTGTGCGCGCGGTCGTACTCCCGGTAGCCCTGGCCGGTACTGCCCGACCACTCCACTTCGGAGGCGTAGGTGTGGTCCCTCATGGACCCATGATCCGTCCGGGACGATTCGCTGGCGGACGAAGGGACGGCGTCGGGCTCCGCCTCCGGTACGGGCCGATCAGCCGGCGATCCTCGGCTGCCGGCGGCCGACCGGTTGCCGGGTGCTCGTCCTGCTGGATGCTCGTCCTGCTGGATGCTCGTCGTGTGCTGGATGCTCGTCCCTCCGGATCGTCCGCCGAGGGCTCGTCCTGCTGGATGCTCGTCCTGCTGGATGCTCGCCTGCCAGGTGCTCGTCCCGCCGGATGCTCGTCCCTCCGGACGATCGTCTGCCGGGTGCTCGTACCGGATGATCGTCCTGCCGGATGATCACCGCCAGGCGATCGGAGATTCCGCCCGAGGACGCAACGGCACGGGCCGCGCCTCTACAGTCGAACGATGTCCACCAGCACGGATACGACCAGGATCGCGGCACTGCGGGATGCGGAGGCCAAGGCGGCCCGGCTCTTCGCCGAGGCGGTCGACCGTGGGCTGATCACGCCCGGGAAGACGGAGCGGCAACTGTCCGACGAGGTCCGGGAGCTGGCCTTCGAGATGTTCGGCATCCGGCGGTTCTGGCACAAGCGCATCGTCCGCGCCGGAGTGAACACCCTGGAGCCCTATCGCTCCAACCCGCCCGACCGCGAGTTGGCGGCGGACGACATCTGCTTCTTCGACTTCGGCCCGCTCTTCGACGAATGGGAAGCGGACTTCGGACGCACCTACGTCCTCGGCGACGACCCGCACAAGCACCGGCTGGCCGCCGACCTTCCCCGCATTTGGGAACTCGGGCGCGAGCACTTCCTCGCCACCCCCGACATCACCGGCGAGCAGTTCTTCGCGCACGTGCTGGGTCTCATCCACGAGGCGGGCTGGGGGCACGGTGCCAGTCATGCCGGCCATCTCGTCGGCGAGTTTCCCCACGAACGCATCAATGGCGACGAGATCAACTGCTACATCACCACCGGCAACACCGATCCCATGCGTCGTCCCGACGGTGCGGGGAATCCGTGCCACTGGATCCTCGAAGTCCACCTCACCGACACCGAAAGGGGCTTCGGCGGATTCTTCGAACAGCTCCTCGACATCTGACCCTCCGGGCCGGGCTCAGCGGCGGCCGACCGCCGTGAAGACCGCCGGCGCGATCGGAGCGAAGGGGCTCAGCGCTTTGCGTTTCCCCGGGAGTTTCTACGCGGACTACGCGCCGGATCCAGTGCCGAACAGCCGTTTGCTCGTGCGTTGACCAGGTATGTGTCGAGCAGCCAGCGATCGCTGGCTGCTCGGCCGACAACCGGTCAACGCGCGAACACCTGGCCGATCGAGCTGCCCCTCGCACCGACCGGCACTCCGGGCACGGTGCCGGGCGCCGCGCAGGCGGCGCAAGGCCCCAAGAATCTCCGCCGAGGCGCGCTAGTTCGAGGCGTGCTCGGCGGCGGACAGGGCGCGACCGCCCGTCCCGGAGGCGTCATCGTTCTTGCGCACCGCGGCGCGTTGGACGACCAGACCTGCCGTGCCCAGGACGGCGATCGCCACCGCGACGAGCGGCAGTTGAGCCGCCCCGAGAGCATCGTGGAGCGTGCCGCCCAGGGTCGCGCCACCGGCGATGCCCACATTGAGGGTGACCACGCTGACGGCGCCGGCGATCGGCCGGAAAGGCTCGGAGGCGAGCGCGAGCACCCGGGTCTGGTAGATCACCGGAAGGGCGCCGACGACGACTCCCCAGATCGCGACGGCAGCGATGATGAACGGGATCGATCCGGCCGCAGCGCGTACGGCCAGCAGTGACACGGCCAGGCTGGCACCGGTGAGGGCCAGGGCCGCCGCCGGGTAGCGCCGGATCACGCCGGGGGCGATGGCCAGACCGACCGCTCCGGCACTGCCGAAGACCATCAGCACGACGCTCAGGAGACTCGTCGGAAGGCCGCCGACCCGGGTCAGGATGGGCGCGATGTAGGTGAAGGTGGCGAAGTGGGCCACGAGCAGCGTCGCGCCGAGAGCTGCGGTGGCGAACACCAGCCGTCGGCTCGGATCGCGGCGGGCGCCGGTGGCCGGCACGACGGGCGCCATCCGCGGGAGCAGGGCAACGAGCAGACCCGCGGTCAGCGTCGTGACCACGCCGACGACCGCGAACGAGACCCGCCAGCCGGAGTGCTCACCCCAGGCGGTCAGCGCCGGAATCATCGCGATCGAGGCGACAGTAGGTCCGGCGACGATGACCGCGATCGCCCGCGGGGCGTCTCGTTCCGGCACCAGCGCGCTGCCGATCACCAGGACCTGGGCCCAGAAGAGGCCGTGGCCGGCTGCGGCGGCCGTGCGGGCGACGACGAGCAGGGGGTAGTTCGGCGCGAGTGCGGTGAGGATGGTGGCCACACCGGTGACGACCAGCGTGGCGACGAGCAGCGTGCGACGGTCCAGGCGCCGCGTGATCCGGGTGAGCGGCAGGCTGAGCCCGGCGACCGTGAGCGCCCAGGCGGTGACCAGGTATCCCGCGGTGCCGTCCGAGACGTGTACATCGCGGGCGATGCCGATCAGCAGGCCCGCGGGAAGAAGCTCGGACGTGACGGTCCACATGGTCGCCGCGGCGAGGCCGAGGATGGGAATCCAGGTAGCTCTGGTCGTGTTCATGCAGCCGACCGTAGACTTTGACATTGATGTTAATGTCAAGCCTGGACTCGACCGGAGGAAGCAGTCATGAAGATCGGAGAAGTGGCCGAAGCCACCGGCGTACCGCAGCGGATGATCAGGTACTACGAGGCCCAGGGCCTCCTCGATCCGGGCCGGGGCGGCAACGGCTACCGGGTCTACTCCGAGACGGACGTCGACCGGGTCCGCCGCATCCGCAACCACCTCGCCGCCGGCTTACCGACCCGCTTGATCAAGATCGTCTTCGACATGGAGAAGCCGACCTGGTCGCAAGCCTGTGACGCCGCGTTCGCGAGCATGCTGCGGGACGAACTGGCCGCGATGGACGACCGGATCGCCTGTCTCCAAGCCAGTCGCGACACCCTCCACCGCTTTCTCGGCGCCCTTCCCGAGCAGCCGGCGGCCGGGGTAGCCGGTCGGCCGGGGTAGCCGGGCCGCCGCGGTAGTTGGGCGGCCGCGGTAGCTGGATGGCCGGGGTAGCTGGGTGGCTTGGGCGGCCGGGGTAGCTGGATAGCCGCGTGCCGGGTTTGTCTGAATAGCGGGTTGTCGGGTAGCTGGATGGCCGGGTTGCCGGAGGTGGCTGGATGGCCGGGGGTGGCTGGATGGCCGGGTTGTCGGGGTAGCTGGATGGCCGGGGGTGGCTGGATGGCCGGGTTGTCGGGGTGGCCGTTGGCGAGGCAGGTGGATAGTCGGGTTGTCGGGTGGCCGGGGTAGTCGGCGTAGCCGGGATCGGGCCGATTAGGGGCCGGGCATCCGGTTAACGGCCGAACAACCAGAAATCGCCGGATGCTCGGCCCATACGCTGGATGCTCGGCCCATAGCGGGATGCCCGGCTCTCAACTGGATGCCTGGCCCCGGCTCGTCCAGCGC
>JBDIAG010000249.1:0-6578 GCA_039812305.1 Actinomycetales bacterium
CGGCGGCTGGCCGTGGGCCACCTTCGCGATCAACGTCAGCGGGGCCTTCGTCCTCGGCGTACTGCTGGAATCGCTGGCCCGGCGAGGCCCCGACGCGGGCCGCCGACGGCTGCTGCGGCTCGGCCTGGGCACCGGCTTCTGCGGTGGTTACACCACCTACAGCACGTTCGCGGTCGAGGTGATCACGAATGCGAACCCGTTGTCCGCCGTGGGCGGGTACGCCGTCCTCGTCGGTACGGGCTACGCGCTGGCGACCGTGGTGGTCGGCTCACTGGCCGCGGCGTGCGGTCTCCTGCTGGCCCGCCGGCTCGTACCGCACGTGGAGTGGCACGTATGACGATGATGTTGATCGCGCTGGCCGGCGGCCTGGGTGCCGTCACCCGATTCGTGGTGGACGCCCTCATCGCCCGGCACAATCCGTTCAGTCTCCCGTTGGGAACCTTCGTCATCAACGTGACCGGCTCCCTGCTCCTGGGGCTGCTCACGGGGCTGGCTCTGGCGCAACCGGACGGCCTCGCCCCGCACCTGAAAGCCGTTCTCGGAACAGGCTTCTGCGGCGGGTACACGACGTTCAGCACGGCGGCGGTCGAAGGCGTCCGGCTGTGGACGGCGGAGGGGCGGCTCCGCGGGATCGTCTACGCCGGTGGCTCCATGCTGGTCTGCAGCCTGGCCGCCGGCCTCGGGCTGCTGCTGGTCTGAGAGGTGTGGGGGCGGGGCTCAGCCGGCCGGGACCGGCTCCGCACCCGCGTGCATCGCCGTCAGGGCAGCCGCCAGATGGCGCTCGACGACCGGCAGTACGTCCTGGACGGTGATGTGCCGGCCGAGCTCGACGCTCAGCGACGTGACACCGGCGTCCTCGATCCCGCACGGGATGATCGGGTTCGCCCACGAGAGGTCGCAGTCGGCGTTGACGGCGAATCCGTGCATCACCACGCCCTGGGCGACCCGCAGGCCGATCGCGGCAACCTTGCGGTCCTCTTCGCCGTTCCGGCCGAGAACCCAGACGCCGCTGCGACCTTCGACCCGGGCGGTGGCCAGGCCGAACTCGGCGCAGGCGTCCATCAGCATCTGCTCGACGAGCCGGACGAAGGCGACGACGTCCAGCGGATGCGGCAGATGCACGATCGGATAGCCGACGAGCTGACCCGGGCCGTGCCAGGTGATCTTGCCGCCGCGGTCGACGTCGACGACGGGGATGCCGTCGACCGCGGAACTGCCGTCGGCGGGCCGATCCCGCTTGCCGGTCCGCTTGCCGGCCGTGTACACCGGCTGATGCTCCAGGAGCAGGACGGTGTCCTCCTGCTCACCGGCCACCACCCGCGCGTGGGTGTCTCGCTGGAGCTGCCATCCGAGGTGGTAGTCGACGTAGTCCGGCGCGAAACCGACGTGCTCGAAGCGCATGGACGAGACTGTACGCCGCGCCGCCACGGTTCACCCGAGTGGGCTTGTGGATAACCTCTGAGCGGTCCCGTCGATGGGTTTACATGGGCGGGTGGACCTACCTGACGACCTTCCGGACGATCACCTCCGGTCCGGTGATGCGACACCGGCCGGCGATGCCGTCGAGCCTCCTCGGCCGCGGCTGGACGGCTACCGGATCGAGCGGCTGCTCGGTGCCGGCGGGAGCGCCCAGGTTTGGCTGGGCCGGGACGGTGATGGTGACCGGGTGGCCCTCAAGGTGCTGCCGACCGAGGCGAGCACGCGTGAGATCACCGTCCTGCGCCGGCTGACCCACCCGCACCTCGTACGCATTCGCGGCGAGGCCGCCACTGACGACGGACGGGCCGTCCTGGTGCTCGACTATCTGCCGGGCGGGTCACTGGCGCAGCTGGTCTCGTCCCGGGGCGGCCTGGATCCCGGCGAAGTGGTCACCGTGATGACTCCACTCGCCGAGGCGCTGGGGGCGCTGCACGCCCGGGGAGCCGTGCATGGCGACGTCAGTCCGGCGAACGTGCTGTTCGGCGAGGACGGCCGTCCCCTGCTCTGCGACCTGGGCGCCAGCGTCGTGCGCGGCGTCGAGTCGCGGGAGCAGGGCACCGACGGATTCACCACGGACGCCGGTGAGGGTGCTCCGGCCGACGTCTTCGGTCTGGGCGGCGTCGGCTGGTTCGTGCTGACCGGCCGGGTTCCGCCGCCGGCGGCGGTCCGGCCCCCGTTGGCGGTGGTGTGTCCGCAGGCGCCGCTGGCGCTGACCTCGTTGATCGAACGATGCCTGTCGGCGGATCCGCGGCGCCGGCCGTCCGCCGCGGAGGTGGCCATGGAGGCGTTCGACGCGCAGCCGCCGGCACCGGTGCGGTTGGTGGCGCCCGCGTCGATCGATGCCGCGGAGGCGGTCACCCACCGGCTGCGACGTCGCGGGGACGAGACCGCCGAGGTGAGTCTCGAGACGATCATGATGGCGGCGACGCCGGCTGCCGAACGCCCGGCGCGGATCGACCGGACGCGCCTGCGGCGGGAGCCCGTGCCACCCGAGCCGCGGCGTCCCCGTCGGTCGATCGTGGCGGCTGTCGTCGTGCTCTGCGGGTTGCTGGCGGGTGCCGGGGCCGGTGCCGCGTGGATGCACGGGCGCGAACCGGCGACCGTGACCGCCGGGAAATCGCCGACCGGCCCTGGAGGGCCTGACTCCACCTCGGAGGCGACGGGCGACGCGGCCGGCTCGGCCGCCGCGGATCCGGCGGCACCGGATCGGAAGGAGTCGACGAAGAAGGGCGCGGCGGACGGCACCCCGAACGCGAAGGACGGGGCTGCGAAGGACTCGGCCGCGAAGAGCGAGGGGGCGAAGGACGGACAGCAGAAGCCCACTCCCGAGCCTGCGTCGCCGTCCTCGGGGGCCGGGGCGGGGTCCGGTGCGACGGCTGGCGGCGATCCGGACGGGAAGGAGGTCGTCGCCGCCGTGCAACGGCTCTCGGCGTTGCGTGCCGAAGCCTTCGGATCCGGCCGGAAGGCCAACCTGGAGAAGGCCAACGCGCCCGGATCTCCCGCTCTGGCAACCGATCTCGCCGCGTGGCAGCGGATGTCCGACCAGGGCCTGATGCTGCGCGGCCTCACCTTCGAGCTCAGGGATGCCGAGCTCCAGCATGCCGACGGGCAGGCGGCGTCGATCAAGGTCACGACGACGACGGGGGAGTACGACCTCGTCCGCGACGGTTCGGTGATCCAGCACGTGGCTCCCGGCGAGCCTCGCAGCGTCGTGCTGCATCTGGTGCGGGCGGAGGCCGGTTGGCAGATCCAGCGGGTCGAGTAGCTGCCGCCCGGCGGGCGGACGGCGTCTGCGGTGTGGCTTGGGGTTGAGGTGTGGTGGCGGGACGGACGTGGCGGTCCGACGGAATGCGGATGAGGGCTGTGGTGGTGGAGAAGGTCGTGGACGAGGATGTGCGGGCGACGCTCGAGGCGGGCGCGGGATTCGTACGGGTCAATGGGACACGAATAGAGGTGGGACCCGATCCCTATCGGGACGCGATCGACGTCGTCGTGTCGACGATTGCGCGTCCGCAGGGTCGGGTGGTGCGGCTGACGATCAGGGACCGACATGGCGACGTGTGCGTACGCGTGCACCCGGACGGCACGGTCACGGACTTCCTGCCGGTCAAAGCCGCGTCCGGGAGGCTCGCGGCAACGGCCGAGGGTGAGCCGTCGGCTCGTCCACGGGCCGGTGTGCGTCGTCCACGGCTGGTGCCGAGTCCGGATCGCGGCATCGCCGCGGCTGTTCTGGCGTGCGCGGTCGTGATCGGGGCGCTCGTCATCGTCGTCGGATCTGTCGTCGGGGACGGGCGTCCGGATCGGTCGACTCCCACCTCGACGTCGACGCCAGCCATGCTGCGCACGGAGCTGACCGTGGCCGATCCGCCCGCGGAATGGGCGGCCCGGGCACGGTGGAAGACGCCACCGCTGTTGCCGGCGGCGGGCCGGGTGGTCGTCGTCGACGGCGACTCCGTCGCGATGGTGACGAACGACCGTCGCGTGGCGCTGGTGCGGGCGGGCACCGGAGATGTCCTCTGGTCGCGGCGGATCCCGTCCGGCGAGGTGCACTCCGGTCTGGCCCTCACCGTCGTCGGTGAGCGGGTCGTTCTCGCCCTGCATGTCGGGGATCGGCTGGTCTGGTGGTCGGTTGCCGACGGAGCGGCGGGGGAGCTGCGTGCGCCGGCCTCGGCAACGGTGACCTACGCCGGGGACGAGCCGCTCGTGCTGCTCAGCGCGCACGAGGCCGCCCTGGTGCGGCCCGCCGGCGATCCGTCCTGCCCGGACGACGGGTGCGATCAGCTGGCCAGGACGTCGTTGCCCGCTGGTGCCGCGGCCTACGCGGCGTACCAGGGAACCATCGTGGCCGCGGCCAAGACCGGTTGGTGGCGGCTCATCCCCGGGAACGGCGTGGGCGAGGTGACGGCCTGGCCGGGGTCGGACACGCTGCCGGTGGCCTGGGTCGATGAACGGTTGCTGACGATCCGCGCCGTGCCGGGGGAGACGGCCGGAACCGCGCAGCTTCTGGACCTGGCCACTGGGACGGCGGCCTGGTCGACGCCGATCACTCTCCCCGGGCCACAAGTCACCTGGCGGCCATCGCCGACGCGTCAGTGGGGGATTCTCGGACGCACGCTGCTGGATCTGCGCGAACGCACGGCCACCGACCTCGGTCCGCAGTGGGTGGGGACGACCGCGATCGCGTCCGACCGGGCGATGGGGAGGTTCGCGGGCCAGCGGGTTCTGGTCGGCCCGTCCATTCCGGTCGGGGTCCTCGGCGCCGAGGAGGGCTTTCCCGAGGATCTCGTGCGATTGCCGCACGGCGAGGTCGGCGCGCTCGTTCGAGGGTCCGACCAGAGCGTCTATCTGCTCCCGGAGAGGTGAGAACGGTTGAGAGGCAAGAGGAATGGTGTATCGGTGGGCGAGCGGGACGGATTGGGGACGACGAGCGATGCGGGTCAGGGGAGAGCGGCTCTGGGGAATGAAGGTCCGGGGATGAAGGTCTGGAGGATAAGGGCTCGAAGGAGAGAGCGTGCGGTCGGGCATCTGCGTCAACTGCTGGTCGCGGGATTGGTCGGGACGCTCAGTCTCGGTGCTCTTCCCGGATCCTCGGCCGCCGCGGTGGGGGTGAGAGACGAAGCCACCCGGAATGTGGTCGTCACGATCACTCTGCCGAGCGATGCCACGGTAGTCACGATCACCATCACCGGTGGCACGGTGACGATCGTCCCGAACGCACCGCGGCCCGATACGGGCGCGGAGGTGACGGTCGCAGTCTCCGGTCCCGGCGCCTCGCCGGCTCCCGCTGTGGAGCCGACACCGGCTCCCTCCGGCCCGCAGCCCGCTGTGTCGGCTCCCACTGTGCCGGCTCCCACTGTGCCGGTGGCGACTCCCGGGCAGAAGACGTGGACTATCCCGGACATCACGCCCACGCCGGTAGGCCCTGATTCTCTCGTCGACGGTGGACCCGGCGAGGTGACCGCCACTCCGGACGGTGCCACGGATGGCGCGGCCGAGGCCGACTCGACGGCCGACTCGGCCGTGGACGGCGCCCCGGCCTACCCTGCCGCGGACGATCCTGGAGGCGAGGAGGCCGGCGAGGATGCGATGGTGGACTCGACCGCCGACGCCACGTCCGAGATGGAGCCATCGATGCCCGACCCGACACGTCCACGGCCAACCGTCCTGAAGACGGGCGTCGTGACCGGCGCGGTCGGCGAGCGGAGGCCGCCGGCGATGGCCGATGGCGCGTCCTCGGCTCAGTCGGTCGTCGATCTACCGTGGGCCGGTGGCGTTTTCGGTCACGATGCCGAGCGCACCCGGCGTTTCGAGGAGGTGACCGGTCGCTCCGTGGACATGCTCGGAGTCGCCCCGACCAGAGGATCGTGGGAGTCGATCCTGGATCCCTGGTGGCTGGACACCGCCCCGGCGGGATTCACCGGAACCCTCGATGTGGCGGTGCCGCTCTGGCAGGAGGACGGCACGCTCGAGGCCGCGGCTGCCGGCGCCTACGACGAGCAGTGGCGCCAGCTCGGGGCGATGATCGAGGCCAGATATCCGGGCAGCACGGTGCGACCCGGGTGGGAGTTCAATCTCCGGGGATGGGGCCACGCCGCCACCGTCGAGAACGCCCAGCAGTGGATCGCCGCGTTCCGGCACGCCTCGACGGCGCTGAGATCCGGCGGACCCAGTCTGTTCGTCGAATGGAATCCGAACGAGGGTGTCGGCGACGGCCTGGCGGACGCCGCCACCGTGTGGCCCGGTGACGCCTACGTCGACGTGGTCGGTCTGGACATCTACGACTGGTGGCCGCCGTTCGACGCGTCCAATGTAGAAGCCCGGCTCGACCAGCGCGGAGGCCTGCGGGAATGGGCCGGCTTCGCCGTCGCCCACGGCAAGACGTTCTCACTGCCGGAGTGGGGTCTCGCGCCGGGAAATGACCACGGCGGCGGTGACAACCCGTTCTACGTCACGGCGATCATGTCGGAGCTGCACCGTCTGGAGACCGAACACCCCGGTCTGGTCCACAGCGTGCTGTACTTCGACGAGCCGGCGGCCTACATCGCCAACTCGATGGCCGAAGGCCAGGTGCCGCTGGCCGCCGCCGAGTACCAGCGCCA
>JBDIAG010000250.1:0-6576 GCA_039812305.1 Actinomycetales bacterium
GAGATAGCTGACCACGCCGGTGGCGCCCACCTTCGAGTAGCGCAGGTAGGTATAGATCACCAGCGGAATGGAGATGAGGGCCGCCGCCACCTCGAAACCGGAGGGGAACGAGAAATGCCCCAACGCGGAATCCAGGCCGGCCCCGCTCTGCCCGATTCCGAGGACGAGGAAGGCGGCGGCCACCTCGCGCGCCCGGGACTCGGTCACCAGGTGCCACCCGCCCAGGATCACCAGCATGGCCCCGGCGGCCAGGTTGGCCAGGGCGTAGCCGGAGTCGCCACCGATCCGGGTCAGCACGACCGCAACGGTCGTCAGCGCCGTCACCACCGGGATGACCCACATGGGCAGCGCGGCTGGGAGCCGGGACAACACGCCGGCCTGCCGCGACTGGGTCATGACTGCGATGTCGGATCCGAAGCCGCGCACTTGACGGGAAACACCGCGATTCACCCGCGTAGGGCTGTGGCCCGCAAAGTGTGCTGCCCAAGGTCACCGAGAGTCGGGACGAAACTGAGGAATGACCGACTCAGCCACGGGTTTCGCCGACGCCGACCTTCGATTATCGGCGATTCGTGACCGTCAGTAATCGCCCGCGACCTTTCCGGCCCACGATCGAGCTTTCGGTAAAACCTCTAAATTGACCAATAACGCTGTCTTGCAGCCGAGCTGGGGGAACGAGGGCTGCCGGGACGCCGGCCCGACACCGGAGCACCCGCCCGGGTCTCGCGGCGTGGACCATGACGGTGTGTCATGCCAGACGGGGCGAATGCCCCGCGGTTGCCGGACACCCTCCGTTCGGCAGGACAGAAGCCACGCGGGGCGCCATCCGCGAGTCCCCCGGCGATGCCAAGAGCCGGCCATGCAACCGGCAACCCCAACGCCCGCGGGATTACCGCCGGCCCAGTTCGGTGGCACAGGTGGCGGCTGTCCGCTCGGCCGCGGCCCGTACCTGGGCGGGGTCCGGGCCGGCGGCCAGCACCTCGCGGCTGGACGAGGCCAGTACCTGGGGCAGCGCATCGCCGAACACCCGGCGCAGTTCGGCCCCGCCCGCTCCCTGGGCCCCGACTCCCGGCGCGAGCAACGGTGCCCGGCTGGCCGCGAGGTCGATTCCGAGGTCCCCGACGGCGTCGCCGATCGTCGCCCCGACGACCAGCCCGATGTCCCCGAGCCCGGTCTCGGTCGACGCACCCTGCGCGGCCAGCCGGTCGCGGTTGAGGGCCGCGACCTCGTCGACGATCGTCCCCGCGACGCTCCGCCCGTCCGCACCACGGGCATGCTGGACGGCCGGCCCCTCGGGGTTCGAGGTCAGGGCGAGCACGAAGACACCACGGTCGCCGGCGAGGGCCAGGTCGACCAGCGGCGCGAGCGAGCCGAACCCCAGGTAAGGGCTGACGGTGGTGGCGTCGCCGGCCAGAGCACTGCCGGGGCCCGCGTAGGCGTCGGCGTAGGCGGCCATGGTCGAGCCGATGTCGCCGCGCTTGACGTCCAGAATGCACAACGTGCCGGCGCGGGCGAAGGCGGCGACGACGTCCTCGAGCACCTTCACCCCGCCCGACCCGTGCCGCTCGAAGAAGGCCGACTGCGGCTTGACGGCGGCGACGTGTCCGGCGAAGGCCTCGACGCAGATGTCGGCGAAGGCGCGCAGCCCGTCGACGTCGTCGGTCAGGCCCCACCGCTGCAGCAGAGGGGCGTGCGGGTCGATGCCGGCACACAGCGGGCCGAAGGTGTCCATGGCCGCCTCGAGCCGGGCGCCGAACCGGGTCATTCTCGTCTCCTCAGTGCGTCAGGGTCATGCGGTGATCACGGTCATTCCCGGGGCTCATGAGCGACGCCGATCAGCTCCCCGATCGTGGCGATGCCCCGGGCGGCCATCGCCTCGGCCAGTTCGAGCCCGATGCGCTCCGGGGCGGAGGGGTCGTTGAAGATCGCGGTGCCGACCTGCACGGCGCTGGCGCCGGCGGCGAGGAACTGCAGGGCGTCCAGGCCGGTCCGGATGCCGCCGATCCCGATGATCGGTGCCCGCGGGATGGCACCGGACCCCATCGCCGCCGCGAGCTGCCAGACCACCCGCAGCGCCACCGGCCGGATCGCCGGACCGGACAGCCCGCCGGTGTTGACCGCGAGCCGGGGCCGCAACGTGTCGGTGTCGATCACCAGGCCGAGCAGCGTGTTGATCGCCGAGAGTCCGCCGACGCCGGCCTCGAGCACCGCCGCCGCGATCGAGACGACGTCGGTGACGTCCGGGGAGAGCTTGGCGAACGTGGGCACCCCGGGCGGCAGGTTCTCGACCGCCGCGGCGATCACGTCGGCGGCGGAGCCCCGGTCGCAGGCGAACACCAGGCCCCGGTTGGCGACGTTCGGGCAGGAGATGTTGATCTCGACCGCCGCGATGCCGGGCTGTCCGACGAGGTGGCTGGCCACGTCCGCGAACTCGGCGACGCTGCCGCCGGCGATCGAGACGACGGTCGTGACGCCCCGCTCGCGCAACCACGGCAGATCGTGGGCCAGGAAGGACTCGATGCCCGACCCCTGCAGCCCGATCGAGTTCAGCATCCCGGACGCCGTCTCGGCCATCCGCGGTGTCGGCCGGCCCGAGCGCGGGTGCAGCATGACCGACTTGGTGACGACTCCGCCGATCCCGGCGAGATCGAGGAACGGGTCGAGCTCGCGTCCGGCCGCGGCACAGCCGGACGCGGTGAGAACGGGCGTGGTGAGCGTGAGCCCGGGGGCGAGCGCCGCGGTCAGGTCGACCGGGCCGGTCGGCGGCTGGCTCAATGTCCACCCCCGATCGGCAGCGGGGCTCCGTAGCAGTCGTCCGGGACGCGACTGCTGGCCTTGCCCCGGACGATGTCGATCGCGTCCCAGCGCAACCGGTCGCCGCCGAACACCGGGCCGTCGATGCACGACCGGGTCATGCGAGTGACGCCGTCGTCGTTCACGATCGGCAGCACGCAGGTCATGCAGACGCCGATGCCGCAGGCCATCGACTCCTCGACCGCGAGCTGGGTCGAGATCCCCATCGGCCGGCCGGCCACGTCCACGGCCCGCAGCATCGCCATCGGTCCGCACGCGTAGATCGTCATGGTCCGCCGGCGATCGGCGCGGTGGGCGGCGACCACGGCGGCGAGCAGGTCGGTGACCCGTCCGGTGCGGCCGCGGGAGCCGTCCTCGGTCACCAGGTGCACCCCGGGCGGGACGCCATCGGCGGAATCCTCCGGCAGGAAGAGCCGGTCGGCGGTGGCGGCGCCGAGCACCAGATCCGCCCGCACGCCGCGCGCCCGCAGCTGCTCGGCGAGCCAGAACAGCGGGGCCGACCCGTAGCCGCCCCCGACGAGAATCGCTGCCGGACGGGAGGTCCCGGCCGAGGACCCGGCCGCCTCGGGAGTCAGGCCGTCCGAGGGAACGCCGTGAGAGCCGACCGTCTCGACGGCGCCAGTCGCGAGCGCAGCCGACGCGACGCCAGCCGTCTCCCCGTCCACACCGAGCGGAAAGCCCCGCCCGGCCGGTCCCACGATGTCGATCGTGTCCCCCGGCCGGCGGGTGGCGACCCAGTGCGTGCCGGGGGCGTGGTCGGCGACGACGACCTCGATCGTCCCGGCGACCGGATCGGCCCGGTGCAGCGAGAACGCACGCCGCAGCAGCAACGCGCCTCTGCCGTCCGGACGCCCGATCGCGCAGGCGACGAACTGTCCGGGCCGGGCCGCGGCGGCCACCGCCGGTGCCGACAGCACCAGCCGTCGGTACGCCCCGGCCGGCTCGTTGGCCAGCACCTGGGCGGCGCGCTCCTGCGTGATCCCAGGCGGCATCAACCCACCCACGTCTTCTGCAGCCGCTCCGCGTGCTCCTGCAGCGACAGCACGGTCGGCAGTTGCCCGGGCGGCCGTTCGGACGCTGCCTCGATCGCCTGCGCCGCCGCCGCCAGCTCCTGCACGGTGGTGATGATCGGACGATCCATCGCCGTCGTGGCCGCGCGGATCTCGTAGCCGTCGGCCCGCGCCGACCTGCCGGACGGGGTGTTGACCACCAGGTCGACCTCGCCGGCGTAGATCCGGCTGACGATCGTCGGCTCCCCGTCCGGACCCGGCCCGGCCGAGTGCTTGCGCACCACCGTGCTGGCAATCCCGTTGCGCCGCAACATGGTTGCCGTACCGGCCGTGGCCAGCACCTGGAACCCGAGGTCGGCCATCCGCTTGATCGGGAAGACGATCGCCCGCTTGTCGCGGTCCGCGACCGAGACGAAGAGCCGGCCCCCGGACGGCAGCCCGCCGTAGGCCGCCTGCTGCGACTTCTCGAAGGCCCGTGGGAAGTCGGTGTCGATGCCCATCACCTCTCCGGTGGAGCGCATCTCGGGCCCGAGCACCGAGTCCACGACCGCGCCGTCGGCGGTGAGGAACCGCTTGAACGGCAGCACCGCCTCCTTCACCGAGACCGCCGCGTCGTCCGGCAGCAGACCGCCGTCCCCGCTCGCCGGCAGCAGACCCTCCTCGCGCAGTTCGGCGATGCTGGCGCCGAGCATCACCCGGGCGCACGCCTTCGCCATCGCGACACCGGTGGCCTTCGAGACGAACGGCACGGTGCGCGACGCCCGCGGGTTCGCCTCCAGCACGTAGAGAACCCCGGCGGCGAGGGCGAACTGGATGTTGAGCAGACCACGGACACCGACTCCGGCGGCGATCGCCTCGGTCTGGGTGCGGATCTGGTGCAGCTGCGACCGGCCGAGAGTGACCGGCGGCAGGCTGCAGGCGGAGTCGCCGGAGTGGATACCGGCCTCCTCGATGTGCTCCATCACCCCACCGAGGAACAGCTCCTCGCCGTCATACAGCGCGTCCACGTCGATCTCGATCGCGTCGTCGAGGAAGCGGTCGACCAGCACCGGGTTGTCCGGCGTGATCTTGACACCCGAACCCGTTGCGCGAGTGAGGTAATCGGCCAGCGACTCGGTGTCGTAGACGATCTCCATGCCGCGGCCGCCGAGCACGTAGGAGGGCCGCACCAGCACCGGGTAACCGATCGACTCGGCGATCTGCCGGGCTTCGGAGAACGAGGACGCGGTGCCATGGGTCGGCGCGACCAGTCCAGCCTGGGCGAGCACCCGGCCGAACGCGCCGCGCTCCTCCGCCAGGTGGATCGCCTCCGGCGGCGTGCCGACGATCGGCACCCCGGCCGCCTTGAGGCCGGCGGCCAGACCGAGCGGCGTCTGCCCGCCCAGCTGGACGATCACCCCGACCACGTCGCCGGAGCGCTGCTCGGCGTGCACCACCTCGAGCACGTCCTCCAGCGTGAGCGGTTCGAAGTAGAGGCGGTCGGAGGTGTCGTAGTCGGTGGAGACGGTCTCCGGGTTGCAGTTGACCATCACCGTCTCGTAGCCGGCCTCGCGCAGGGCGAAGGCGGCGTGCACACAGGAGTAATCGAACTCGACACCCTGACCAATACGGTTCGGCCCGCTGCCGAGGATGATCACCTTCTGCTTCTCCGACGGCGTGATCTCGTCCTCGGAGTCGTAGCTGGAGTAGTGGTACGGCGTCCGCGCGGCGAACTCGGCGGCGCAGGTGTCCACGGTCTTGTAGACCGGACGAATACCCAGCGCGTGCCGGATCCCCCGCACGACCGCCTCGTCCAGGTAGCGCAGCTCGCCGATCTGGGCGTCCGAGAAGCCGTGCCGCTTGGCCAGACTCAGCACGTCCGCGTCGAGTTCGGCTGCGGTGGCGATGGTCTCGGCCACCTCCTCGATCAGCAGCAACTGGTCGACGAACCAGGGGTCGATCCCGGTGGCCTCGTGCACCTGCTCGACACTGGCCCCGGCCCGCAGCGCCTGCTGGACAGTGACCAGCCGGCCATCGGTCGGCGTCGCCGCGGTGGCGAGCAGAGCGGCGGCGTCCAGTTCGCTCGGGTCGCCGCGCCAGTGCAGCTGGGACGTACCCGACTCCAGCGATCGCAGCGCCTTCTGCAGCGCCTCGGTGAAACAACGGCCGATAGCCATCGCCTCGCCGACCGACTTCATGGTCGTGGTCAGCGTGGTGTCGGCGAACGGGAACTTCTCGAACGCGAACCGCGGCACCTTGACGACGATGTAGTCCAGGGTCGGCTCGAACGACGCCGGCGTCTTCTCGGTGATGTCGTTCGGGATCTCGTCCAGCGTGTAGCCGATCGCCAGCCGGGCGGCGATCTTGGCGATCGGGAAACCCGTCGCCTTGGAGGCCAGCGCGGACGAACGCGAGACCCGCGGGTTCATCTCGATGACGATGATCCGGCCGTTCTCCGGATTGACGGCGAACTGGATGTTGCAGCCGCCGGTGTCGACGCCGACCTCGCGGATCACCGCGATGCCGATGTCCCGCAGCCGCTGGTACTCCCGGTCGGTCAGCGTCAGAGCCGGCGCGACGGTGATCGAGTCGCCGGTGTGCACGCCCATCGGGTCGAGGTTCTCGATCGAGCAGACGACCACGACGTTGTCGTTCTTGTCGCGCATCAGCTCGAGCTCGTACTCCTTCCAGCCGAGGATCGACTCCTCCAGGAGCACCTCGGTGGTCGGGCTGGCGGCCAGTCCGGCGCCGGCGATCCGGCGCAGATCGTCCT
>JBDIAG010000251.1:0-6567 GCA_039812305.1 Actinomycetales bacterium
GCCGCCGACCACCGGGCCGATGATCGCGCCGATCCCGGCGACGACCGCGCCCACGGCGAGCGCCGTCGCCCGCTCCTTCGGATCGGTGAAGATCGTCCGAATCATCGACAGGGTCGTCGGCATGATCATCGCGCCACCCACGCCCAGCAGGGCACGCAGCGCGATGACCGACTCCGAGGAGTCGACGAACAGCACGAGCAGCGAGACGACGCCGAAGATCGAGAAGCCGATGAGCAGGATCCTCTTGCGCCCCCAGCGGTCGGCCAGGGCGCTCATCGGAATGAGCAGCCCGGCCAGGATCAGCGAGTAGACGTCGACGATCCACAGCTGTTGCGCGGCGGTCGGGCCGAGATCCTCGACCAGGGCCGGCAGCGCCATGATGAGGATCGTCATGTCCATCATGACGATGAGCAGGCTGGCGGCGAGCAGGATCAGCGCGGTCCAACGCTGCCGGAACGACATGGACGTCACCTTCGGCGGGGTCAGCAATCCGGACAATCTCAATCCCGAGTCAGGCGGGACAGGGTTCCGGCCAGATCGTCCACACTGAGGGGACGATCGTGGAGCATCGCGTGCACGAGGGCTCCGTCGCTGAAGACGGCGATCGCCCGCGCCGCCGGCGGGCTGACGTAGGCCGTCAGCGTCTCGACCAACCCGTCGAACCATCGGGTGGCCAACGGCCGCAGCGCCGGGTTCTCGGTGGCCACGACGAGGAAGGTGGCATCCGTGCGGACCCGGACCTCATCGCCGAGATAGCCGTGGAACTGGCGGACGAGAGTGCCCTGCCAGTCCTCGGCGGCGGCCAGCTCCCGCGCGAGCTCGGCGAGTTCGGCATCGATCGCCGACGCCATGAACTCCAGCGCCTGCTCCTTGAGGTCCTCCAGCGAGGCGAAGTAGTGCGTCGTCGACCCCAGCGGCACGTCGGCGCGGGCCGCGATCTTGCGGTGGGTCAGGTCCGCGACGCCGCTCTCGATCATCAGATCGGCCGCCGCCTCGACGATGGCCCGCTTGCGCCCCTCGGGGTCGCGGGGAGCCCTCACCCGTGCCGTCGCACCGGAATCACTCATAAGTACAAACGTACATGTACGAACGTACATTTTCTAGTCGACGAGCAGAGTGCCGCCCGACGTCCGGACCGATCGGTCGTGCCGATGTCGTGACGCCGGGCGGCACCGGAGAGATCAGGCGGCGCGGGCCTCACGCAGGACGGTGGCCCACCACACCAGGTCGTCGAACATGGCGTCGACGGAGGGCTGGATCGCCGGGGCGATCTCGCTGATCGGGGCATTGCCACCGAACGGGTGGACGGCGAACAGGTCACTGCCGCCGATGTGGGCTCCGAACTTCGACGGGACCATCTGCAGCTCCACGCCGATGCCGCGCAGGTGCTCCACGGCGCGCGCGGCACCGGTGCCGCCGTAGCCGAGGGCGGAGAACGGCTTGCGGATCCATTCGACATAGGCCTGGTCGAGCGCGTTCTTCAGTGCCGCGGTGATCGAGTGGTTGTACTCGGCGACGACGAAGATGTAGCCGTCGTACGGGCGGATCGCGTCCTGCCAGGCGAGGACCCTCTCGTCGACGCTGGGCGAGTGCAGGTTCGAGCTCATCTCGGCGAAGAAGGGGAGATCGAAATCACGCAGGTCGAGGCGCTCGAGAGTGAAGTCGCTGCGGCGTCCGGCCTGCTCCAGCAGCCAGTCGGCGGGTTTGTCGGCGAAACGCTGCGGGCGGGTCGAGCCGATGACAAGGGCAAGGCGAGGGAGAGTGCTCACGCGGGGGTTCCTTCGGTAGCAACTAGAGAGTACGTTACGACTGGTAACTGTGAACCCGGCTTGTCGGGAACACAAGAAGGCACCTCGTAGTCACCAGGTCACCTGCGGGTGACCGGCTGGGAGAAGATCGTGGTCGACAGCCGAACATGTACGCGGCATCGGGAAGACCCGCAGGTCAAAGGAGCCATCTCCGACATGTTGGCGCGGGTCGGAGACAAGTGGTCGATCCTCATCGTCACGACGCTGGGCGAGGGGCCGCTGCGGTTCAACGAACTGCGCCGCAGCATCGGTGACATCAGCCAGAAGATGCTCTCCTCGACCCTGAAGGTGCTCGAGCGCGACGGACTGGTCGAGCGGACGGTCACCCCCAGCGTCCCACCGCAGGTCACCTACGCCCTGACCGATCTGGGCTGCGACCTCCTCGGCCCGGTCATCGCCCTGGCCGAATGGACCGCCGCGAACACGCCGCGCATCCTCGCCGCCCGCGCCCGCTACGACGCCCGGTCCTGACCCCGGGCCCGGTCCGCGTTCCGGCGGCGCACGCCAGGATCCGGGCCCCGCGCTGCCAGAACCCGAACGCCCGCCCCGGGAAACCGGGGCGGGCGTCTGCGAAAGGCCGGATCAGAAGTTGATCATGTGACCGACGATGCCGTGCACGGCCTCCTTGACCGCCTCGGAGAGCGTCGGGTGCGCGAAGACGTTGCGGGCGACCTCGTCGGCGGTGAGATCCCACTGCTGGGCCAGGGTCAGCACCGGCATCATCTCGGTGACGTCCGGGCCGATCATGTGCGCGCCGAGGAACTCGTTGTGCTCGGCGTCCGCGACGATCTTGACGAACCCGACGGCATCGCCCAGACCCTGCGCCTTGCCGTTGGCGGTGAACGGGAACGTCGCGGTCTTGACGTTGTAGCCCTTGTCCTTCGCCTGCTGCTCGGAGTAGCCGAACGAGCCGATCTGCGGCTGGCAGTAGGTGGCCCGCGGGATCATGTCGAAGTTGATCTCCATGGTCTCCGCGCCGGCGATCGTCTCGGCGGCGACGATGCCCATCGACTCCGCGGCGTGGGCCAGCATCATCTTGCCGGTGCAGTCGCCGATCGCGTAGATGCCGTCGACGTTGGTGCGACCCCGCCCGTCCACGGCGATCGCGCCGCGCTCGGTGAGAGCGACACCGGCGTTCTCCAGGCCGTAGCCGGTCACCCGCGGGGCGAAGCCGATCGCCTGCAGCACCTTGTCGGTCACCAGCACCTCCGACGCCCCACCGGCCGCCGGGCTGACGGTCACCTGCACGTTCGAGCCGGTGTCCTCGATCTTCTCGACCTTGGTGCCGAGCAGCACCTTGATGCCGAGCTTCTTGTAGTGCTTGGCGAGCTCCTTGGAGACGTCGGCGTCCTCGGTGGGCACCATCCGGTCGAGGAACTCGACGATGGTCACGTCCACCCCGAAGTTCTTCATGACGTAGGCGAACTCGACGCCGATCGCGCCGGAGCCGGCGATGATGATCGAGCTCGGCAGGTTCGGGTCGAGGATCTGCTCCTCGTAGGTGACCACCCGCTCCGACAGCGACGTGCCCGGGATCAGCCGGGTGGTCGCGCCGGCGGCGATGATGAGGTTGTCGTAGGTGTAGGTCGACTCGGCGCCGTTCGAGTCGCGCACCGTGATCGACTTGCCGGCCTGCAGCGTGCCCCAGCCGTTGATCTCGGTGATCTTGTTCTTCTTCATGAGGAAGTGGACACCCTTGACGATGCCCGAGCTGACCGCCCGCGATCTCTTGTGGGTGGGGCCGTAGGACATCGTGGCGTTGCCCTCGATGCCGAACTTGGCCTTCTCGTGCGTCAGCACGTGGGCCAGCTCCGCATTCTTCAGCAGCGCCTTGGACGGGATGCAGCCCACGTTGAGGCAGACGCCACCCCAGTACTTCTCCTCGACCACCGCGGTGGAGAGGCCCAGCTGGGAGGCACGGATGGCGGCGACGTACCCACCGGGGCCGGCGCCGAGGACGATGACGTTGAAGTGGTTGGTGCTCACGTCAGGTGACCCTATTGTGATCCACGCCGCTTCGGGGGACTGGGTAGGCACAGACGAAGGGACCGACCCTGATGGGCCGGCCCCTTCGGTGCTTGGCTGCGCCGTTCGGCTGAGGTTTGTCGAACCTAGTGGTCGCGAGCCGCCAGAACGATCAGGCCCCCTTGGTGAGGTGCGCCACGACGGCGTTCTGGAAGTCCTGGCCGAGCTTGGTCCAGGTCTTCGTGGCCTCCGCCAGGAACGCCTGAACCTCCTCGGGGGTGCCGAAGAAGTCGTACGCCGGCTTGAGCGCCTCCTGAACCTGCTCCGGCACCTCGACGTCGGGCGTCGTGGGGGCGGAGGCGGTCAGCGTCTCGATGTACTTCAGGAACGCCTCCTGGCCCTGCTTGACGGCCTCGATCTGCTGCTCCTGAACCTTGCTCGCCAGCTCGACGAACTGCGACATGCTGTCCTCCATCATTGGGGTCTCGGGGGTGGGAGTTCGGGGTGCCGGGCAGCGATCCCGCCGAGCACTGCAACCGGCATATCTCCACGAAACCATCCGGCGTTTGGGATGTCAATCGCACCCCGGGGTGAACACCATCACAGGCGGTCAGGCCGCGTGCGAGTGGGCCCCGCCGGTCAGGTTCAGCACCACGACGCCACCGATGATCGCGGCCAGCGCGAGCACCTTGACCAGGTCCAGCCGTTCCCCCAGGAAGAGCACACCGACCACCGCGACCAGGGCCGTACCCGCCCCGGCCCAGACCGCATAGGCGGCCGACACGGACATCCCACGCACCACCAGCGACAGCAACCAGATCGAACTGCCGTACCCGGCGAGCACGACCGCCGACCACCCCAGATTGCTGAAGCTCTCCGTCCGGGGCAGCAGCGCGGACGCAACGACCTCGACGACGATGGCCAGCGCGAGGAGCGCTGACGTCATCCACATTTTCGATCTCCTTGATTCTCTTCTTGGTCTTCTCGTTCAGCAGCAACCAGTGTAGCAGTCGCTACATTCCCGCTCGACAACTATCGGACGACACCGAGCGAAGCCTGACCCGCGGTCGGCTACGGTTGATGAGATGCGTGCCACGTCCCGATCCGCCGAACTGCTCGAGGCCGCGGTGGAAGATGCACTGACGCACGGCATCACCGGGCTCAGCCTCCGCCCGCTGGCCGCCCGGCTGGGCACCAGCGACCGCATGCTGCTCTACCACTTCGAGAGCAAGGACGAGCTGGTCGCCGCCCTGATCGAGGCGACCAGCGACCGGGCCACGCAGGCCCTGCGGGAACTGCCCGCCGCGGACTCCCCCGGCGCGGCGGTGCTGTCGCTGTGGCGGCTCTACCGGCGCCCGGACGTGGCCGCCTGCATGCGCGTCTACATCCAGGCGGCGGCGATGGGCCTGCTCGGCAGTGAGCCGTACCGGACGGCCGCCCGCCGCAGCAACCACGCCTGGACCCAGGCGGTCTGCGACCACCTGGAGGCGTCCGGCGCCGCGGCCACGACGGCGCAGCGGGCCGGCGAGCTGGTGGACGCGGCCCTGTTCGGCCTGACGATCGACGAGCCATTGGACGACCAGGCTCTCGACCAGCTGGTCGCCGACCTGGCCTCGGCCGTCGAGCAGATCTGCTGGGAGCGGGCCACGGCCGGTCACGACCGGGCCCCGGGACGGGGGGCGTGAGGTCGGGCGATCGTCCGCCGACCCTGCGCGAGCTGGCGCTGCCGGTCTTCGCTCCCCCGGCGGTGTTCGCGATCGGCCAGGGCGCGATGGCGCCGGCGGTGGCGATCACCGCCTCGCATCTGGGCGCCACCCCCGGCCAGGCCGCGACGATCGTCGCCCTGCAGGGTCTGGGACTCGTCCTGGCCGACCCACCGGCCGGCGCCTTCGCCGCCCGGGTGGGCGACCAGCGGGCGATGATCTGGGCGGCGTTGCTCACCTTTCTCGCCCTGCTCGGCTGCTTCTGGGCGCCCACGCTGATCGCCTTCGGGCTCGCGGTGCTGGTCACCGGGATGGGCACGGCGGTGTGGCTGCTGGCCCGGATGTCCTACGTGACCGCAGTGGTGCCATTCGCCCTGCGCGCGCGGGCGATGTCGACGATGGGTGGCGTCTACCGGATCGGACTGTTCTCCGGTCCCTTCCTCGGCGGGGCGGCGATGGCCTGGCTGGGGCCGTCCGGCGGCTACGCGGTGGCCGCACTGGCCACCGGCTGCGCCGTGCTGGTGCTGGTGGCCGTCCCGCCGGTGGCCGTCGAACCGCCGCCTGCGCACCCGGAGGACGCCGAGACGCGGCGCGAGCCGCTGAGCATGGCTCAGGTCGCCCGGGCGCACGTCGACGTGCTGACCACGATGGGGACGAGCGTGCTGCTGGTCAGCGCGATCCGGGCCTCCCGCCAGGTGGTGCTGCCGTTGTGGGCGCTGCAACTCGGGCTCAGCCCGAGTGCCACGTCGATCGTGTTCGGCATCTCCGGTGCGATCGACATGCTCCTCTTCTACCCGGCCGGGCAGGTGATGGACCGGCGCGGCCGGGCCTGGGTGGCGGTGCCGTCCATGCTGGTGCTCGCGCTCGCCCATCTGTTGCTGCCCCTGGCCGGCGGCATCGTCTCGCTCACCGCGGTGGGCATCGTGATGGGCATCGGCAACGGGCTCGGCGCCGGCATCGTGATGACGCTGGGGGCCGACCTGGCGCCCCCACGGGAACGCCCGGTGTTCCTGGGGCTGTGGCGGACGTGGTCGGACACCGGCAACGCCGCTGGGCCGCTGCTGCTGGCCGGGGTCGCCGCCACCGCGGGC
>JBDIAG010000252.1:0-6561 GCA_039812305.1 Actinomycetales bacterium
CCGGGGGCCTTCGGCGGGGACGTCTCGCACCTCAACCTGCACAAGACCTTCTGCATCCCGCACGGCGGCGGCGGGCCGGGGGTCGGCCCGATCGGCGTGGCCGAGCATCTCGTCCCCTTCCTGCCCGGCCACCCGATGCACCCGGATCCGGCGAAGCGGGCCAACGGCCCGGTCAGCGGTGCGCCGTACGGCTCGGCCGGCGTACTGCCCATCTCCTGGGCCTACATCAGGCTGATGGGAGCCGATGGCCTGAAACGAGCCACGGGTGCCGCGGTGCTGGCCGCGAACTATGTCGCGGCCCGGCTCGCGGAGCATTACCCGACCCTGTACACCGGGCCGGGTGGCCTGGTGGCCCACGAGGCGATCCTGGATCTGCGGCCGCTGACCAAACAGACCGGGGTCACGGTGGAGGACGTCGCCAAGCGGCTGATCGACTACGGCTTCCACGCGCCGACGATGTCCTTCCCGGTCGCCGGGACGCTGATGGTGGAGCCGACCGAGTCCGAACCGCTGGCGGAACTCGACCGCTTCATCGCCGCGATGATCGCGATCCGCGCTGAGATCGCGGACGTTGCGGAGGGCCGGATCGACCTCGACCAGTCACCGCTGCGGCACGCCCCGCATACGGCGCAGGCCCTGGTCGGTGACTGGTCCCGCGCATACTCACGCGAGCAGGCGGTCTTCCCGGCCGGGGTGACCCCGGCGAAGTACTGGCCACCGGTCGGCCGGATCGACCAGCCCTACGGCGACCGCAACCTGGTGTGCAGCTGCCCACCACCGGAGGCCTTCGCCCAGCCGAGCGAAGGAGCGCACCGGTGAGCGAGCAGACCCCGCTGCATGCCGAACACGAGGCCCTGGGTGCCGCGATGGTGCCCTTCGCCGGGTGGGAGATGCCGTTGCGCTACTCCTCCGACCTGGCCGAGCACCGAGCCGTCCGCGAGGCCGCCGGATTGTTCGACCTCAGCCACATGGGCGAGCTCTACGTCCGCGGGCCGCAGGCGGCCGAAGCCCTCGACCGGGCCCTGGTCAGCGACCTGTCCGCGGTCGCGGTCGGTCGCGCCAAGTACACGATGATCTGCGCGGAGGACGGCGGGGTGATCGACGATCTCGTCGTCTACCGTCTCGCCGAGGATCAGTTCCTGATCGTCGCGAACGCGGCCAACGCCACCATCGTGCTCACCGAGCTCGAACAGCGGTGCGCCGGCCTGGAGGTCACCCTGCGCACCGCCGACCTGGCCCTGGTCGCACCCCAGGGGCCACGCGCCGCGGCGGTCGTGGCGGGCCTGACTCCCCTGGATCTGGGTGGCCTGCGCAACTACCGGTGGGCCGAGACGACGCTGGCCGAGCGTCCGGTGCTGCTGGCCCGCACCGGCTACACCGGGGAGGACGGCTTCGAGGTCTTCTGCTCCCCGGAGGACGCGGTTGCCATCTGGCGCGCCCTGCTGGCGGCCGGCGAGCCGGCCGGTCTGATCCCGTGCGGCCTGGCCAGCCGCGACTCGCTCCGGCTCGAGGCCGGCATGCCGCTCTACGGGCACGAGCTGAGCCGGCAGGTGACGCCCTACGAGGCCGGTCTCGGGCGGGTCGTCGCACTCGACAAGGAGTCCTTCGTCGGCAGGCAGGCCCTGGCGACGCGGGCGCAGGAGGGCCCACGGCAGCGCCTGGTCGGGCTGCGGGTGCAGGGCCGGCGGGCGGCCCGGGAGGGCTATCCGGTGTGCGACAACGACTCCGAACAGGTCGGCACCGTGACCAGCGGGGCACCATCGCCCACGCTGGGGTACCCGATCGCGATGGCCTACGTGCCGGTGGAACTCAGCGCGCCGGGCACGCAGGTGAGCGTCCGGATCCGCGCCGCGCAGGCCTCCGCGGAGGTGGTGAGCCTGCCGTTCTACCGTTGTGGAACAGGTAGCTGAAATCACCCGCCCCGAGTTGTAGGCTGCGCGCCAGGTGCCTCACCTGTCGGGCCACACCGACTCCCAACATCACACTCTCGATCGCGCATCGCGACACCCCATCGGAGGTTCCCGCAAAGTGGCCACACCCAATCTGCTCAACAGCGATCTCGCCGAGGTCGACCCGGACGTCGCCGCCGCCCTCGAAGCCGAGCGCGAGCGCCAGGAGACGACCCTGGAGATGATCGCCTCGGAGAACTTCGCGGCGGTCTCCGTCATGCAAGCCCAGGGATCCGTGGCCACCAATAAGTACGCCGAGGGCTACCCCGGGCGCCGTTACTACGGCGGCTGCGAGAACGTCGACGTCGTCGAGCGGCTGGCGATCGACCGGCTCAAGTCGCTGTTCGGGTCGGGCTTCGCCAACGTGCAGCCGCACTCCGGGGCGCAGGCGAACACCGCCGTCTACTTCGCCCTGCTCAACCACGGTGACACCGTGATGGGCCTGGACCTGGCCCACGGCGGGCACCTCACGCACGGCATGCGGCTGAACTACTCGGGCAAGACCTTCAACATGGTCGCCTACCACGTGGGCGCCGACGGCCGGGTCGACATGGACGAGGTCGAGAGCCTGGCCCGTGAGCACCAGCCGAAGATGATCGTGGCCGGCTGGTCCGCCTACCCGCGCCACCTCGACTTCGAGCGGTTCCGCGCGATCGCGGACGAGGTCGGTGCGCTGCTGATGGTGGACATGGCACACTTCGCCGGCCTGGTGGCGGCCGGGCTGCACCCGAACCCGGTGCCGCACGCGCATGTCGTCACCTCCACCACGCACAAGACCCTCGGCGGTCCGCGGGGCGGGGTCATCCTCACCAACGAGGGCGACATCGCCAAGAAGATCAACTCCGCGGTCTTCCCGGGCATGCAGGGCGGCCCGCTGGAGCACGTCATCGCTGCGAAGGCCGTCTCCTTCCTGCTGGCCGCCGGCGAGGAGTTCGCCGACCGTCAGCGCCGCACCCTGGAAGGCGCCAAGCTGCTGGCCGACCGGTTGCAGGCCGAAGACTGCCAGGCGGCCGGGATCAAGGTGCTCTCCGGCGGCACGGACGTGCACCTGGTGCTGGTCGACCTGGTCGAGTCGGCCCTGGACGGAAAGCAGGCCGAGGACCGGCTGCACAGCGTCGGGATCACCGTGAACCGCAACGCCGTCCCGAACGACCCGCGGCCGCCCATGGTCACCTCCGGTCTGCGGATCGGCACCCCGGCCCTGGCCACCCGCGGCCTGCAGTCCGACGACTTCGCCGAGGTCGCCGACATCATCGCCGCCGCCCTGCAGCCCGAGCTCAGCGACGAGGACGAGGCCACCCTCCGGGGCCGCGTCGAGGCCCTCGCCTCGAAACACCCGCTTTACCCCGCCCTGGCGTCCTGAGGCCGGGAATCGGTCGGCCCCTGCGGCTGCTGAGGAACCCCTCCGATGGCGCTGAGCGTCTTTGAACTGTTCTCGATCGGGATCGGCCCGTCGAGTTCCCACACCGTGGGCCCGATGCGCGCCGCGCACATGTTCGTGAGCGGCCTGCAGTCCCGCGGCCAGCTCGACCGGGTGTCCCGGGTGAAGGCCGAACTGTTCGGCTCGCTCGGGGCAACCGGGCACGGCCACGGCTCGAACACGGCCGTGTTGCTCGGGTTGTCCGGCGAGGCCCCGGAACTGGTCGATCCCCGGGCCGTGCAGGGCAAGCTGACCGAGATCCGCGAGTCGGCCCGGCTGCGCCTGCTCGGGATGCGCGAGATCGGTTTCGTCGAGGACGAAGACCTGATCATGCACCGGAAGAAATCCCTGCCGCTGCACCCGAACGGCATGCGTTTCGCCGCGTACGACGCGTACGGCGACGAGATCGCCTCGCACACCTACTATTCCGTGGGCGGCGGCTTCGTCGTGGACGAGTCGGCGCAGGGCCCGGACCGCATCGTGCAGGATTCGACCCCGGTCCCCCACCCGTTCCGCACCGCCGACGATCTCCTCGCGCACTGTCGAGCGACGGGCCGTTCGATCGCCCAGATCACCTTCGAGAACGAGCTCTCCTGGCGTTCGCCGGACGAGATCCGCACCGGCCTGCTGCAGCTGTGGCAGGTGATGGACGAGTGCATCGCCAACGGCTGCGCCACCGAGGGCGTGCTTCCCGGCGGGCTGCGGGTCCGTCGCCGGGCGCCGGGACTGTTCGCGCGGCTGAGCTCGGAGGCCGGCGACGACGACCCGCTGCGCGGGATGGACTGGATCACCCTCTACGCCCTCGCCGTCAACGAGGAGAACGCCTCGGGCGGGCGGGTGGTCACCGCGCCGACGAACGGGGCGGCCGGCATCATCCCCGCGGTGCTCAAGTACTACACGGCCTTCGTCCCGGGTGCCGACGACGACGGCATCGTTCGGTTCCTGCTCACCGCCGGCGCGATCGGCGTGATCTACAAGGAGACGGCATCGATCTCCGGGGCCGAGGTGGGGTGCCAGGGCGAGGTCGGCTCGGCCTGCTCGATGGCCGCCGGAGCGTTCGCGGCGGTGCTGGGCGGCACGCCGACCCAGGTGGAGAACGCCGCCGAGATCGGCATGGAGCACAACCTGGGCCTGACCTGCGATCCGGTCGGCGGGCTGGTGCAGATTCCGTGCATCGAGCGCAACGCGGTGGCGTCGGTGAAGGCGATCACCGCCGCTCGCACCGCCCTGCGCGGCGACGGCTCGCACATCGTCTCGCTGGACAAGGTGATCAAGACGATGCGTGAGACCGGCAAGGACATGAAGCTCAAGTACAAGGAGACCGCCCGCGGCGGGCTGGCCGTCAACGTCATCGAGTGCTGAGGTCCGCTTGGCCCGGTCCGGCGGCGTGCCCACCGCCAGAAGGGACGCACACACCTCCCCGCTGGCAGTGCGCAACCGGCGGTGACTACGGCAGGCGTTCGGCCCGCATCTGGTAGGACGCGTAGACGCTGGTGATCACGACGCCGTCGAGCCACGTCGTCAGGCGTTCGGCCTGTACCGCGAGCGCCTGCTCCGCCTCGCGGCCGACATCCTCCCGCAGGACGACGCGCACCGTGCCGTCCGGATCCTGCACCCAGCAGCCGACGACGCGACCGTTCCACCACGCCGTCGTGCCGCCGTTCCCGTTCGAGTCGAACAGGAACGGGACGTGCTCCGGGTCGAGGTAGAACCCGCGGGACTTCCAGCCCATCGTCGTCGGGTCGAGCACGGGCAGGAGCGCCGCCCACGGTTCGACTGGCGGTTCGGGCTCCTCGTCGCCGGGTAGCACCCAGCCGAGCCGGCCGTCCTCGAGCTCGACCTCGACCGCGTGCACGTCCGAAAGCGCTTTGCGGGCAGCCGCCTTCGTGGAACCCAGCCACCAGACCAGATCCTCGGTGGTGCCGGGGCCGAAGGTCGCCAACCAGCGCGCGACGATCTCGGCGTACCCCTCCTCGCTGCTCACGCCACGCAATCCCGCGGCAGCTCCGGCCAGCCAGTCGTCCATCCGCGTCCAGACCGGACGAGGGTTGCGCCAGTGCCCGATGGCCTGACCGCGCACCAGGTGACCCCGCAGACCGAGCACGTTGGTCACCCACGGCGAGACATTCACCGCCGCGCCCCACTTGGAGTTCGGCGACACGTCGATCTTGCCGGCCACCATGGCAACGGATTCCCGGATCTCCCGCGCCGCCAGGCTCCCCGCCTCGGACACCGCGGAAAGCACCGCGTCACAGGCGCTTTCCAGCCATGCCAGGCCGTCGTGGGTCAGCCCGGCGGCAGCCACCGCCTTGGCGATCCGGCGCGCCTCGGATTCCGCCACCCGGGCCGAGGCACTGCCGAGAGCGGCCGGCAGCAGGTCGCGGGGAAACACGAAGAGCGTGCGGCGCATCGCCAGCTGCTTGACCAGGCCCCGGTCCTCGTACAGTGCGCGATCGATGTCGGCCACGGTGATCCCGTCCGCGCGAGCCATCGCCGACAGGTACACGGTCGGCGCCTCGGTGGCGTGCAGCACGGTCATCGCCCGGGTGGCGGCCTCGACGTCCGCCACCCGATGCGCGGGCGCGATCGCGTGCCGGCGGGCCAGCCGGATCCGGCGCTGGTCGTCGGTGATGAGTGGACGGCTGGTCATCGCCCCAGTCTCGCGCATCGGTCCGGCCCGGTGGATCGCTCGGCGGCGTCACGTAGGGTCGGGGAATGGCGCACATCCTCTTGATCGGTGGTCACGGCAAGGTGGCCCTGCTGGCCTCTCCCCTCCTGACGCGGGCGGGACACACCGTCGACGCGGTGATCCGCAACCCCGACCACGGTCCGGACGTGGCGGCCACCGGTGCCGCGCCGGTCGTCGCCGACGTGGAGTCGATGGACACCGACGCGCTGGCCGAACTGGTCGCCGGGCACGACGTGGTGATCTGGTCGGCGGGTGCGGGTGGTGGCAACCCGGCCCGTACCTACGCCGTCGACCGGGACGCGGCCATCCGTTCGATCGAGGCCGCCGAGCGCGCCGGCGTTCCGCGCTACATCATGGTCAGCTACTTCGGCGCCGGGCCGGATCACGGCGTTCCGAGCAGCGACAGCTTCTTCGCCTACGCCGAGGCGAAGGCCGCCGCGGATGCCCGGCTGCGCGAATCGTCCCTGCAGTGGGTCGTGCTCGGTCCGAGCCGGCTGACGCTG
>JBDIAG010000253.1:0-6550 GCA_039812305.1 Actinomycetales bacterium
TCCTCGTCAAGCAGGGCGGCGCCGCGCCGGAGCAGCGCCGCAGCGTCGAGGTAGCCGGCGGGGTCGTAGTCCTGCTCGGAGATGAGTCGCTCCAACCGCGCGGAAACGCGATCCACCCGCTTGACCCCACCGATCGGGCGCTTCGCCCCCGGCCCTCGTGCTGGCACCCTTTCGCAACAGGCTGCTCAGTAACCACGATCTTTCGACGCGGGGCCCGTTTCGCGCCGTCGGCCCGTTTCGCGGCCGTCGGCCCGTTTCGCGGCCGTCGGCCCGTTTCGCGGCCGTCGGCCCGTTTCGCGGCCGTCGGCCCGGTGAGAAGATGCCGGGATGGCCAGGGCTCGAATCGATCCAGCTGAGGGCGACGCCGCACTCGCCGCCTGGCGCGCCGACCCGGCGGGTGTGAGGCGGTCGACATTGGCCACCTCCGTGCGCCACAGCCTGGCGTTGCTGGCCGAGCGGGCACCTGGCAATTCGGTCGAAGTCCGGGTGCCGCCGTTCGGCGCCATTCAGTGCATCGCGGGTCCGAGACATACCCGGGGCACGCCGCCGGCGGTGATCGAGACCGATCCACAGACCTGGCTGCGCCTGGCCGTCGGCGACCTCGCCTGGGCCGACGGCGTGGACTCCGGCCGGGTGCGTGCCAGCGGCCAGCGCACCGATCTGAGTGGACTCCTCCCCCTCGTCCGCAATCCGGCCCGCTGAAGCCGGTCCGGGCACGGGGACTCGCACCGCCACGGCCCCGACGCGCGGCACGCGGGGTCCATCCGCCCGAGCGCCGGCCCAGCCCGAAACAAACCACTCGTTCGCGCGGCAACCACTTGTCCGCCCAGCAACCAGCGATCACTGGCCACTCAACGCACAACCGGTCAACACGAAAATGCCCGGCTGGATGAGCAGGGATGAGCGCGGGCCATCCACCCCGGCGCGAAGCCCGCACGGCCCCACACAGGAGCCCCGACGCCGACTCCCGGCCCGAAACAGCCACTCGTTCGCGCGGCAACCACTTGTCCGCCCAGCAACCAGCGATCACCGGCCGCTCAACGCACAACCGGTCAACACGAAAATGCCCGGCTGGACGAGCGAGGATGAGCGCGGGGCCCATCCACCCCAGCGCGAAGCCCCGCACGGCCCACACCGGAGCGCCGGCGCCGGCTCCCCGCCCGAAACAACCACTCGTCCGCGCGGCAACCACTTGTCCGCCCAGCAACCAGCGATCACTGGCCACTCATCACACAACCGGTCAACACGAGAATGCCTGGCTGGATGAGCGAGGCAGGTGGGCGCGCGGGCGGTCGGGCCGAGCCTGGGCCTGACGCTGGGCCGGTCCAAGCCTCGTGGAGGCGAGCCCAGGCGGCGGACACCCAAGTGGACGCCGCCGGGGTGGGCGAGCCGAGCCCGAACCGAACCGGGCCCGAACCGAACCTGGCGCGAACCGAACCGGGCCGAGCCTGGCCCAGGCCGAGGGAGAGGGCCGCCCACGCCGCGGGCGGGTAGAGTCGGAAGCGTGCCCGACACCCCGCCCGAACTGTTGATCAAGCATCGCCGCCGCGCGCCGAGGTATCGCACCTTCATCGGCACCGGAGTGGTGGTCGGTCTGGTGGCGGCCGTGATCGTGACTCTGCTGAGTGGCAGTGACAACACCTACTCGACGCAGTCGGTGCTCGGTTACACCTCCGCGGGATTGGCCCTGACCGGGGGCATGCTCGGTGGGCTGATCGCGGTGATCCTGGATCGGCGCAGCTGACTTCGACCTCAATCCTTCCCGGCAACCATCCGAACCTACGAGACGAAACCCACAAGCTGGAATCCCCGGCTCCGGTCCGGGGTTGTTCCTCGCGGGTCCACCCGGCCCGCGAATGGCGCGCCCGGCTGACCACACCGACCAGCGCTTCGCGATCACAGTGAGAGGATGGGCCGCATGGCACGCGGTGACGGTCGGCTTTCCCACGACCTCCTGCCCGGCGAGAAGGGGCCGCAGGACGCCTGTGGTGTCTTCGGCGTCTGGGCCCCCGGCGAGGATGTGGCAAAGCTGTCCTACTACGGGCTCTACGCGCTGCAGCACCGCGGGCAGGAGTCGGCGGGCATCGCCGTCTCCAACGGACACCAGCTGCTCGTCTACAAGGACATGGGGCTGGTCAGCCAGGTGTTCGACGAGCGGTCGCTGGCCCCGCTGAAGGGGCACCTCGCGATCGGGCACACCCGGTACTCCACGACGGGCGGCAGCAGCTGGGAGAACGCCCAGCCCACGCTCGGCAACACCGCCAGCGGCACCGTGGCGCTCTGCCACAACGGCAACCTGACCAACTCGCGCGAGCTGCGCCGGCTCGTCCACCAGCTGCAGGGCACCGCCGAACGCGGTGAGATCGCCCGGGGCAACACCACCGACACCGCTCTGGTCACCGCGCTGCTCGCCGGCAGCCCCGACCGGACGCTGGAGAGCACCGCGATCGAGATCCTGCCCCGGCTGCGGGGGGCCTACTGCCTGGTCTTCATGGACGAGCAGACGCTCTACGCCGCCCGCGATCCGCACGGCATCCGTCCGCTGGTGCTCGGGCGGCTGGAGTCCGGCTGGGTGGTCGCCTCCGAGACCGCGGCGCTCGACATCGTCGGTGCCGCCCACGTGCGCGAGGTGGAGCCCGGCGAGCTGATCTGTATCGACGAGAACGGCCTGCGGTCAACGCGTTTCGCGCCGGCACAGCCCCATGGCTGCGTCTTCGAGTACGTCTACCTGGCCCGGCCGGACACCACCATCGCCGGCCGCGGGGTGCACGCGGCGCGGGTCGAGATGGGCCGGGCGCTGGCCCGGGAGTTCCCGGTCGAGGCCGATCTGGTGATCCCGACCCCGGAATCCGGCACTCCGGCCGCGATCGGCTACGCCGAGGCCTCGGGCATCCCGTACGGCCAGGGCCTGGTGAAGAACGCCTATGTCGGCCGCACCTTCATCCAGCCGTCCCAGACCATTCGTCAGCTCGGCATCCGGCTCAAACTGAATCCCCTGCGCGAGGTGATCAACGGCAAACGCCTTGTGGTGGTGGACGATTCGATCGTGCGCGGGAACACCCAGCGAGCCCTCGTCCGGATGCTGCGGGAGGCGGGCGCCCGCGAGGTGCACGTGCGCATCTCGTCCCCGCCGGTGCGCTGGCCATGCTTCTACGGCATCGACTTCGCCACCCGGGCCGAACTGATCGCGGCCGGCCTGGAGATCGAGAACGTCTGCGCCTCGATCGGGGCGGACTCCCTCGGCTACATCAGCGAGCAGGGGATGATCGAGGCGACCCACCAGCCGATCGAATCGCTGTGCACGGCGTGCTTCACCGGCACGTACCCGATCGAACCGCAGGCGGGCGGCGGCAAGGACGTGCTCGAGCAGGCGTCCCTGTTCGAGACCGTGGGGCAGTTCCAGGGCGGGACCTCCAACGGCAGTCACCGCGCCCGCAACGGGCACGCGCTGCGTCGAGATGTCGAAGGCGTCGCAACGGGAACGAGCACCGGCGCCGGGGACGCCCTGCGGCGACCCTGACCCCTCCATCGACGTGACCGGCCGCACCTTCGTCAAGACCGCTCCCGGCGGCGACGAGCTGCTGGTCGAGGCCGCCGGGCTACGTTGGCTGGCCGAGGCCGAGAACGTCGGCGGCGCCCGAATCGTGTCGGTGCTGGAGTATTCGTCCACGCGACTGGTGGAGTCTCGCCTGGTAAGCGTCCGGCCGACCCGTGCGGCGGCCGAGGAGTTCGGCCGCGCGCTCGCACGCACTCATGCGGCCGGGGCCGACGGCCACTGCTGCGGGCCGCCCGGAGTGGACGGCGATGCGTGGATCGGCCGGGCCCGGATGCCTCTCGCGCCCCGGCCGGTGGATGGCGCCGGTCCGGATTGGGCCGGGCAGTATGCCCGCCTGCGGCTTCTCCCCTACCGGCCGGCACTCGTCCGCGAGGCGGGAAACGAGGCCGCGGACGTCCTGGACAGGGTCGTCGATCGCCTACTCGACGGTGACGACTTCGTCACATCGCGGGTAGCGCCCGCACGGCTGCACGGCGATCTGTGGAGCGGGAACGTCGTATGGACGGGCGACGGCGTCGTCCTCGTCGATCCGGCCGCGCACGGCGGTCACCCGGAGACGGACCTGGCCATGCTGGCGCTCTTCGGCTGCCCTCATCTCGACGCCATAATTGGCTCGTACCAAGAGGTTTCGCCACTGGAAGAAGGGTGGCGGGAGCGCGTCGGGCTGCACCAGCTGTGGCCCCTGCTGGTGCACACGCGGCTCTTCGGCGGCGGATACGCCTGGCAGACAGTCGAAACCGCTCGCCGCTACGCGTGAGTAGGGGACGTGTCCACACCGGACGCTCCGGTCGGCGGCGCCAGTCGGCGGCGATTCACGCCTTCGGGTAGCGATTACCGAGGTTTGCACTCGGCCCTTTATCAGGGGAAGTTAGATCAGAACCGAAGGAACACTCATGAAGAACGATTGACTTACCGACCAGCGGGTGCGTAGTATTTCAATCACGCTTGAACCGGACACGTAGCCCCCGACGTCGCCGGCTCAACCCAGACACAGCACGACAACCAAGTCCGCCAAGACAAAGGAGTAGATGGATGAGCACCCCTCAGGAGCAGTACCTGGACGCCATGAACGCCGCTGCCGACAGCTGGGCCAAGGCCGCGCAGCAGTTCTTCCAGGCGACTCCGCAGACGTCGTTCCCGGTGTCGTCCGTGGACCCGTCCGAGGTGATCGACCAGGTCTTCGACTTCGCCGAGCAGTTCCTCTCCGCGCAGCGTCAGTTCGCCAAGAGCCTGGCCACCGCGAGCAGCAACGTCGCTGACACGATGCGCAGCCAGGCGGAGACCTTCCAGAACACCGTGACCGAGGCGACCGAGCGCAACCTCGCCGCCGCCAAGGACCTGGTGGACACCAGCAGCTCCATCTCGGCGGGCGTCGCCGAGGCCGCGCAGTCGAACGTGGAGGCCGTCGTCGAGGACGCGGCGAAGACCGCGCAGGCCGCCGAGGCCCAGACCGAGCAGGTCGTCGAGGAGGCCGCGGAGGCTGCCGCCGAGGCCCCGAAGAGCACCACCCGGGCCCCGCGCAAGACCGCGGCCCGCAAGGCTCCGGCTCGCAAGGCTCCGGCCAAGAAGGCCTGACCTCTTCACCACCGGACGGTGGGGTGCCCGACCCGGGCGCCCCACCGTTCGTGGTTTGACGTGCCTCCCGTCGGGCAACCACCTCTTCACCGAGCAACCACGTACATGCCGAGCAGCCGGCGATCTCCGGCTGCTCGGCCCACAATTGGTCGACGGGCAACCACCCGGCTGGATCCGCGGGCAGAACCAGGGACGAGAGCCGGGCAGGGCCCGGAAGTCGGAGGCTGGCAGGAGCCGGAAGTCGGAGGCTGACAGGAGCCGGAAGTCGGAGGCTGGCACGATGGTGGCGTGCTGGAGATGTCGCGCGAAGCCTTCGAAGAGGCCGTTGCCGACGCGTTGGACCAGGTTCCGCAGGAGTTCCTGAAGCAACTCCGCAACGTCGTGTTCCTCGTCGAGGACGATCCCCCGCCGGCCACGCCGGACCTGCTCGGACTCTACGAGGGCACCCCTCTCACCGAGCGGGGTTCCTGGTGGGAGTCCGGAGCCCTGCCGGATCGCATCCTGATCTATCGCAATCCGACGCTGGCGATCTGCGACACGGTGGACGACGTCATCGAGGAGGTTTCCGTCACAGTCGTGCACGAGATCGCGCATCACTTCGGCATCGACGACGACCGGTTGCACGAGCTGGGATGGGACTGATCCGTCGCTGGACGGGCGATTCGTACTCCCCCGCCGGCTGTTCCCAGAGCCACTCGGGCGCCCCGGAGGGAACCGCTTTGGAGATTGGGCCGGTCACCCCCTATGCTCTATGAGTCCTCGACGGATCGCGCCGGAGGTCGTGGGCGATGATCGGTCGAGTAGGGCCCCCATCGTCTAGTGGCCCAGGACGCCGCCCTTTCAAGGCGGTAGCGCCGGTTCGAATCCGGTTGGGGGTACGGTCTTGCACCACAAGGCCCTGTAGCGCAGTCGGTTAGCGCGCCGCCCTGTCACGGCGGAGGTCGCGGGTTCGAGTCCCGTCAGGGTCGCTCTTCGAGCGGCGAAGGTCGCTTGAGGTTCCCGGCCAGATAGCTCAGTTGGTAGAGCGTCCGACTGAAAATCGGAAGGTCAGCGGTTCGACCCCGCTTCTGGCCACCAGCATTGGATGAGGGCACATACATCGCAGCGCGGGAGCGCAGGCGGCCCGTGAGGCTGTGGCCGATCATAAGCATCTTCTATCGCGCGATAGAAGATTGATGCTTGACCGTAGGAGCCGGCGGCGCGACGCTCAAGCGGTGGGACATCGACGCTGCCCACGCCACGATCACGTCGCTCGCACCGGCTGCCCGCCCCCTCGCACACGATCGTGGACCGATTGCCCCCAAGGAGTGCGACGATGCGACCGAACGAGGACGCACCCGACCAGTTGAGGGTCACCCCACCGAAGAAGTGGGCGGCCGGGGTCCCCGCGGTGGCGCACGCCATGGAGTACCCGAGCGC
>JBDIAG010000254.1:0-6549 GCA_039812305.1 Actinomycetales bacterium
GTCTGGGTGCTGGGCGTGGCGCAGCAGATCGGGCTGGTGTTCGAGAACCAGACGATTGTCAACATCGGCGCGATCTCAACCCTCATCCTGCCGACCGATCACCGCGCCGCCCGGGAGAGCACCGAGAGCTTTCCGGCAGCCAAGGCGTCGCACTGGGTCACGCTCAAGCTGCTCGATCTCGTGGCACGGTCCGAGCTGCCGGATTCCGACGGCCGGCTCCGCTGGCCCTCCTCCGCGGTGGACGACGGCTGCGCCAGCATCGCCGCCGAACTCGGAGACAAGCTCGTCAGCGACCTCCGCGACAATCCCCGGGCCATCCGGGACGCGGCCGAAACCACGCTGACGAGCGCGGGTCTGCTCGCGATCGATGCCGGCGGTTGGTGGCTGTCGCCGCTGGGGGCGCGCTACCGGTCCGCGTCGTTGACCGTCGGTGTGCGCACGGCAGCCGTGCTGGAGGAGGACATATGAGCGCGGCGGGTACCTCGGGCAACGCGCGCCTGGTCGCCTGGCGCGAGGCCTACCTGCGCGGCGGGCTGCCGCTGCCCGCCCGCGCGGACCGTTGGCACGTCCTGCGCGCGGGTGTCGCGGGCCTGTGGGAGTTCGAGACAGCCGAGTACTGGTACGCCGACGGCTGGGTACAGCTGACCGGCCGCAACGAGACCGGCAAGTCGTCGTTGATGGCGCTCACCACGCTGATCCCGTGGCTGGCCGATGTCTCGCCGAACAACATCGACACTCTCGGTGCCAGCACCCGTGGCAAGAACTTCCGCTACTACGTCGAGCCCAGCACGTCGGACGGTGACCGCCGCTCCGCCGAGACCACCACCAACCGGGGCTGGATCTGGGTCGAATACGGTCGACTGGACGGTAACTCCGAGCCGTCGTACTTCACGACTCTCGGCTTCTTCGAAGCCCGCCGCGCGAATCAGAGCGACTACACCCGGCAATGGGTGACCGTGCAGGGTCCGGAGCGGGTCAGGAGCGGGCTCGATCTGGTGGTGGAGCGGTCGGTACAGACCGCCAAGGGGCTGGACAAGGCCGTCCCGGCGGCGCGACTTCACCGAAGCGGTTCTGTTTACAGGGAGTTCGTCGCCCGACACCTGCTGGACGCCGAGCCCCGCGACCTCGAAGCAGTCGGCAAACTCCTTCGGGTCATTCGGACGCCAAAGCTTGGGCAGTCGCTCAGCGAAGGCTTCGTGACCGAGAAATTGCGCGATTCGCTGCCCGGCCTCGACCCGCTGGAGGTGAGCAAGCTCGCCGCCGGCTGGGACGAGCTGGAGAAGGTGCGCCAGGAGATGGAGACCACCAAATCCGCGGTGGACGCGCTCGGACGTTACCTCCGCTTCCGGTGGCGGCCCTATGTGACCGCGGAGTTGCGCCGGGCCGCGGATCAGGCGGCGGCAGCACGCTCCAGATTCGACCAAGTCGCGCGCAGGGTGCGCGAGGCAACTGAGCAGCGCGAGCAGGTGCAGACCGAACTCGGTGAGGTGACTGCTGAACGCGATCGCCGGGGTGCCGCTCTCGCCGCTGACGAGCGAGCACACGACGACCTGAAAGAGTCGAGCCAGTACCGGGAGGCCAGCCAGCGCCTCAGCGAGACCCGCCGGATCGAGGATGAGCTGGCCAAATCCAGAGGGCGGCTCGCCGAGGCCGAACGGCAGCAGGCCCGGAGTTCGGAGCGCCTCGATCAAGCAGTCACACGCGCCGCCGCGGCGACGACCGCGCACACCCAGGCGCTGGACGTACTCGCCACGCGCACAGGGGACCTCGCCACCGCGCTGGAGCCCGCCGGCCTGGCCGCGCACGAAGCTGCCGCCCACTCGCACGACTGGGTGCTGCTCGACCGGTTACTGACCGACCGGCGCACGCGGCTGACCCACCTGGACCAGCTCTTCCGGGCACACGATGCGGACGACCGCGCCGCCAAGCAGGCCGAAGACCGAGCAGATCACGCGCAGCGGATGGCGGCGGACGCGGCCACCGACGCCGAGACCGCGTGGCGCGAGGCCGGCGACAAGCGGGAGAGTCTCACGCACGACGTGTCCACCTGGACCTCCGGCCTCCCCGCAGAACTCGCCGCCCCGGACGGGTTGATCGACGCCCTCGTGGACGCCCTGCCCCGCCAGGCCGACGACGCAGACCCGCAACTGGCCGACCGGATTCGGACGCGGTGGCACGAGCCGCACCGCGGGCGTCTCGAAGATTCCTTGCGAGACAACGCGGCTCAGCTTCAGGCCACGGCCGAGGCGATCGCCGAGGTCGACCGGGAGACGAGCGAGCTACGGGCCGCCAAGGATCCGGTGGTCGCGCCGTCGGCTGGGCTCAACGTCCGCACTCGTCCGGCGCCGGGCCCTACCGGGGCGCCGCTCTGGCGAATCTTGGACGCGCCGTCGAGCGACCCGACACAGCTGGCCGCGATCGAGGCGGGCCTGACCGCGATGGGCCTGATCGACGCCTGGGTGAACCCGGACGGCCTCTACGTCGCAGATCGAGACGGCCTCGACACCGTCCTGCTGGCCGGCCTGTCCCCGGTGGAGGGCACCAGCCTGGCGGACCTGCTGGCGTGTGTCGACGAGCTGGAACCGTTGCGCAAGAGTGTGACTCGGCTACTGCGCTCGATCGCGTGGAATCGCGACGGCGCCTATGCGATCAACGCCGACGGCTCCTGGCGGACCCCGGATCGTGCCGGTCGTGCCGAGTTGCTCGCTGGCGAGGCGGAGCTGATCGGGGAGACCGCCCGGCGACGGGCCCGCGAACGCCGGCTTGCTCAACTGGAGGCCGAGCGGACGAACCTGGAGCGTCAGCGCGTCGATCTGGAGGATGCACGAACCGCGCTGCTGAACCTGCGGGATCGTCTCAATGACCTTTTGTTGGCCGCACCCAATGACCAACCGCTGCGTCGACTGCTCGGCGTCGCTGCCGAGCGTGACCGGCGCGCTGAACTCGAAGCGGCCGCAGCACTGCTGGCGACGCAACAGGCTGAGGAGCGTCGTGCCGAGGCGAACCGTTCCCGCGCAGCGGCTTTCGACTACGCCAACGATCACAGCCTGCCCAGTAGTGACATCGACCGGAACTCGCTGCGCCAGCACCTGGCCGACGCGCGGGACGCCGTCCGTGCGGGCGAGCATGCCGAGCAGCTGGTCACCGAGCGGGCACGTGCGCGCGAGCAGGCCGAGGCAGAGCGCGCGACGCGGCTCGAGGAACATCAGGCGGCGAGTGCGGTCAGCACCGCTGCTGCGACGGAGGTCGCCGGCCTCGAGCGTTCGGCGGAAGTGCTGCGTGCCCAGCTCGGTGCCGACGACGCCCAGGTGCTGGATCAGGTGAAGCGTCTCGCCCAGGCGATCGTCGATCATCGCCATCGGCTCACCGACGTGGGCGAGCGGCGTGAGCAGCTGATTCGCAAGGAGGGTCGTGCGATCGCCGACCTGCAGGCGGCAGAGGAACTGCGCGCCGAACGTGAGGACGATCGGAACACCGCCTACGACGCGTTCCAGCAGCTGTTGGACGCCGGCGCCGCCGACGAGCTGGATCTATCGCTGCCCCAAGCCGACTCGCGGACGGTCGAAGCGACAAGATCTCAAGTCGCTGCCGTTCGGGAGCAGCCGCCGCCGCGGAACTGGCCCGACGACAAGCAGGCGCAAGACGACGAGGTGCAGAAGCACCGGGACCGGATTCGTAACCTGGAGGAGTTGCGGGTCCTGGAAGCGACCGGCCGCGCGGTCACCCTCAACACGTCCGGTCGCCTGCCGCAGGTCGAGATCGTGCTGGACGCGACCGGCGCGTCGTACCGCGCGAAGGAGGCGGCGCGCAGGCTGGAGAGCATCCACCACGATCTGCGGACTGCCTACGACGACACGATCCGTCGCAACCTGGAGGAGCTGCTCGGCTCGACCTTCATCGACCACCTGCGCCGTCAGCTGGCCAGCGCCTACCAACTGGTGAATGAGATCAACGAGGTGCTCAGCCGGCACCCCACGGGCACGACTCGCACCGTCCTGCGGATCGACCTCAAGCCGGTCGAGGGCTCGTCCGGCGATGTGCTCGAAACCCTTCGTGGCAGTGCGTCTTTGATGGACCCGGCCACGGCCGAACAGGTGCGCGCGTTCCTTGGCAACCGGATCGAGGAGGCGCGGCAGAACAGCGTGAGCGCCGGTGAGGTCGAGTGGGGCGACCGGCTCGCCGAGGCGCTCGACTACCGCACCTGGTGGGACGTGAGACTCGCCAAGCGAGCTGGCGAAGGTGGTCGCTGGTCGCCGATGAACGCGGCCAGCTACGCGCTGCAATCCGGCGGCGCACGCGTGGTGATGCTGATGCTGCCGCTGGTGGCGACCTTGGCCGCGCTCTACCGTTCGATGCCGAGCGCACCCCACCCGTTCTGGCTGGACGAGGCCTTCGACGGTCTCGACCAGCCCAACCGCCAGATGGTGCTGGAACTGCTGGCCGAGTTCGACTTCGACGTGCTGCTCGCCGGGCCGGGCCGGTTGCTCAACTCCTCGGCCGTGCCGACCGCCGCCATTTATCAGGTCGTGCGCGCCGACTATCCGCACCCGGGCGCGGACCTGACCTGCGAGCTGTGGGCCGGCGGCGAACTCACCCCGCTCCGCGTCGACGAGGTCGCTCTGACGGTGGCGGACGACGACGATTCGCTGTTTGCCGGGCTATGAGTCGCGTCCAGGAATGGTCGCGGCTACCCGGCCCGGCGCTGGTGCTGGCCGCCGCGCGGGAGCGCATCGAGAACGGCCACACCGGCGGTGCGGGGCTGGCGGTCGCGCTGCACGCCGAGCAGCGGCACCAGGTCGGCCAACTACTGGGCATCGCCTGGGAGGTCTCGGGAAAGCCGCCGACCCTGCCGCAGTTGCGGGCCGCGCTGGAGCCCTACGGCGTGGAACTGGAGTCGCTGCTGGTTGAACTCGGCGGCCCGCTCGTCGACCGGCGGGCCCTGCGCGCCGCAGCCCGGGCGAGTCGGGAGAGTGAGCAGTCCGCAGCGAAAGCCGTTTTGGCGGAGGTGCTTCCGAGTGACATCGGGGACGAGGTGGAGCGGGTCTGCCTGCCGCCGCGCAACCCACTGATCCGGGCCGAACACCTGGCGACCATCGCCCGGCGGCTACCAGCAGAGGTGTACCTGCCGGTGCTGGCTGCGGAGTGCTTCGGCGACGCGCACGCGCTCGACCGCAACCGGAGCCTCGGTCGCGCGGCGGCGCGGATGGCCGCCTTGCTCGGCGGCAGGCCCGTGCCGGACGGCAGCTTCGGCGCGCAACAGTGGCGGGATGCCTGGGCCGGTGTGGGCGTGTCCTGCGATCGGGTGTCGACGATGGTGCTGACGTTGAACCTGCCGCTTGCCGGGCCGCCCACCGTGCGCGCGGTAACCGGCGTCGCCGGCGAACCGGTCTGGCTGACCGCCCGGCTGCTCGACCAGGCCGACCTGCCGGACCCGCTGCCGCAGTGCGTCTTCGTCTGCGAGAACCCGTCCGTCGTGGAGTCCGCAGCCGACCGGCTCGGCGCCTCCTGCCAGCCGTTGATCTGTACCTTCGGCATCCCGTCCCAGGCCGCGTTGACCTTGGTACGCCGACTCGACGCCGCGGGCGTCCGGCTGCTCGTCCGCGCCGACAGCGACCCCGCCGGTCAGGCGATCGTCGCGACCGTTCGAGCCGCGGCCCCGGGGGCTGAGCTGTGGCGCTACGGCCCTGACGCTGCGACCTACGAAGAGCAACTCATGGACGGCCTTCTCGCCGACCTCGCAGGTCGATAGGCGCACGCGAGGCTCGCGAGTGTCGCTGGGTGCCCGTGGGTCGTCCGGTTTCAGGCTCGAGGCCGCGCCGGAGCCTGTCGATTGGGTGCCGAGATCCGCGTGTCGAACCGTGTGCTGGCCAAGGCCCGCTCCGACCAGGTGATGAGGTCGAGCACCTCGCGCGCAACGTAAGCGGTGGCTCCGCGCTCGATGGACTTTGTCGTGACGATCCCGGCCTGGCGAAGTTCGTCCAGTGCCGCGCCTGCCGCTGGAAGCGATATGTCCAGGATCTTCGACAGAGTGCTGGCTGTGACGACTGGAGCCTCTGGCAACTGTGTAAGCAGTCGAGCCGTGGCGGAGTCAGCTCGGGGGCGGGCGCGAAGTCCGGCCGACTCTCGGTAGGCGTGCAACCGCTGCGTCCAGCCAGTGCGCAGCTCGTGAATCTGGCGAATCAGCTTCTCGGATTGCTCGACCGCGATCGCAGATGACTCGACGAACGTCTCCAGCCAGGTGTTGATCGCGTAGCCGGCTTGGACGCTTCCCTGCGGTGAATCGTGTCGGTAGAAGCTCAAACCGGCCACGTACTTCTCCCGGAGAGTTGCCAAGACCAGGCTGATCGGTAGTACCGCGTTCTCGGTGAGCCCACGTCGGGCAAGCACCGTGTGAATGAGGGCGCGCCCGACGCGACCGTTGCCGTCCGCGAACGGGTGGATCGTCTCGAATTGCGCGTGCACGATGGCCGCTTGGATGAGCGGAGCGTGGGCTGCGCCATTGAGGTAGCCAATCAGGTCGGCTATCAAGCCGGGCACACGTGCCGGCGC
>JBDIAG010000255.1:0-6512 GCA_039812305.1 Actinomycetales bacterium
CCCGGTCGTGAGCGGGCCGGAGGTCCGCTGCCGGGGCGTCCAGCGGCGGGTCGTCGACCCTGGCTATGTCCGGCACGTTCGGTAGCCACCGGCCGAAGTCCTCGACCCAGTCGGCGATTGCGTCGCGGGCGTAGTGACCGGCCTCCCAGGCGGCGAACAGCTGCACCCGGAGTTGTCGTCCGTTCAGCATGATCCGCACCGGATGCAGGCCGAATACCGGTTCGTTGGTCAGCACCGCGGCGCCGCGACCGGCCGCCGCATGCGCCTGCGCGGTGAACGACGAGTGCATCTCGATCATCGGCGGCGTGTCCACCTGGGCGGCCGCGACCGCGTCGTCGAACACGGTGCGGGCGTAGTTCGTGCGGTCCATCAGCACCAGGGGTGTCCGCACCAGCTCGGCCACCTCGACGTCATGTCGTCCGTGCAGGGGGTGGCCGGGTGGCACGTGCGCGGCCACGCCGACCGATGCCAGCTTGCGGGTGCTCCAGGAGGCCGGTGGCGCCACCGTGGAGATCCCGAGGTCGGCCTCCGCCTCGAGGACGCGCTCGAACACCAGGGCCGGACGTTCCTCGACGGTGTCGACGATCGGGTGCCGGCCACCGCGGGCGGCGGTGAACGGGGCGATGGTGCGCAGAATGGTGGCGAAGGGTGCGATGACCGTCAGGTGCAGTTCGCTGACCTCGGCGATGCCGACGAACTCGCGCGCCATCGCCTCCCGCCGCACGAGATCGCGAGCCAGCTCCCGGAACCGGCGGCCGGCGTGGGTCAATCGCGCCGCACCCTGAGCGCGTTCGAAGAGGACGACGCCGAGCTCGCGCTCCAGCGCGTGCAGCTGGCGCGAGACGCTGGGCTGGGAGACATGCAGTCGCCGAGCGCCTTCCGTGATCGAGCCGGCATCGCTGACCGCCAGGAAATACTTCACCACCCGCAGTTCCATGGCATACCTCCAAGGCATCGTCCTGGTGCAGATTGGGTATTCGACAGCATGGCAGCGCGGACCCAACGATGAGGCATCCCGTCCTCCGATCTTGGAGCGCACATGTCGCATTCGAGCCCCTCCGGGGCGGCGTCCGGTCACGATCCCAAGCAGGCCCGAACCGCGCGCATCGCGGCGTTCCTGGGCACCACCGTCGAGTGGTACGACTTCTTCATCTACGGGACGGCCGCGGCGCTTGCCTTCGGTCCGGTCTTCTTCCCGACCGTCGACGTGTCGACGGCTCTCCTGGCCTCCTTCGCCACCTTCTGGGCGGGCTTCCTGGCGCGGCCGATCGGCGGCATCGTGTTCGGGCACTTCGGTGACCGCATCGGTCGCAAGAAGACGCTCGTCGCGACCCTGATGATCATGGGAATCGCGACGTTCCTGATCGGCCTGCTGCCGGGCTACGACGCGATCGGGCCGGCGGCTCCGGTCCTCCTGGTGCTGCTGCGGGCCCTGCAAGGCTTCGCGGTCGGCGGCGAATGGGGCGGTGCGGTGCTGCTGGCCTGCGCGGCGGCCCCGAAGAGTCAGGCCATTCGCGGCGGCATGTTCGTGCAGCAGGGCTCTCCCGCCGGGAACATCCTGGCGACGGGAGTCTTCGCCCTGGTCGCGCTGCTGCCGACCGACCAGTTCATCGCCTGGGGCTGGCGGGTGCCGTTCCTGCTGTCCGCGGTGCTCGTGGTGATCGGACTCGTCATCCGCGTCCGCCTGGAGGAATCCTCGGAGTTCACCGCCACCAAGCAGGAGCACGAGGAAGTCAAGGTGCCGCTGGCCGAACTGTTCCGGCACCACTGGCGAGCCGTCATCGCGGCGATCTTCGCCAGCGCTCTCGGCATCGGCATGGCGTACTTCGTCGGTGCGTTCATGCTCGCCTACGCAACCACGACGCTCGGTGTCGCCCGCCCGACCATGCTCAACATTCTCCTGGGAATCGCTGTCGTCCAGTTCATCTGGCAGCCGATCGCGACCCGCGTCGCCGAGTCCGCCGGAACCGCCCGGTTCATGATGATCACTCTCGCCGGGGCCGCGGTCGTGGCCGTCCCGATGTTCCTCCTGGTCAACACCGCCCGTCCCGGACTCATCTTCGTCGGCATGGCTCTCGCGATGATCGCCGGCAGCGGCTACTACGCGGTTCTCGCCGGATTCCTGGCGCAGGCTTTCCCGGTGGAAGTCCGCTACACCGGCGTCTCCTTCGCTTATCAGGCCTGTTCGACGTTGATCGGCGGCACGACCCCGTTGCTCGCCCAGTTCTTCCTCAATGTCGGCGGCTGGGGAGGCGTCGCCGCGTTCAACGTGGTCCTCATTCTGATCACCATCGCCGGCGTCGCCGCTCTCGCCGCCATCTCCGGATTCTCGGCCGCCCGCGAACGCGCCGAGCGTGCGGTGAGCTGACTCGCCAGACCACGCTCACGGGAGACGACATGCGAATCGACACCATTCTCGCCAACGCGAACATCCGGACGCTCGATCCGGATCATCCGCGGGCCCACGCCATCGGCATCCACCACGGTCGCGTCGTCGGTTTCGATGCCGAGCTCGACGGGGTGTCCGCGCGCGAACGACACGACCTTCGGGGCGCGCCCGTCGTGCCCGGGTTCAACGACGCCCACTTTCACTTCTCGATGGTCGGGCTCGAGATGCGTCAGCTCGACCTCTCCCATCCGGCCGCCCCGACCCTGGAACAGCTCTACGCACGGGTGAGAGAGGCCGTCGCGACGACGCCCGCGGGCGCCTGGGTGATCGGCGCGATGTACGACCAGAACAAGATCGCCGGGCACCCGGACCGGCGTGTTCTGGACAGCATCGCCGGCGATCGTCCGGTGTATCTGGTGCACACCTCGAAGCACATGGCCGTGGCCAATACCGCGGCGTTCCGGCGGGCCGGCCATCCCGATCCGGACCTGCTCGAGGATCCCGTCGGCGGCAGCGTGGTCAAGGTCGACGGCGTGGCAACCGGGTTGCTCCAGGAGACGGCGATGACGCTGGTGAACCACGTGCTCAAGCCGGTTCCCCAGGAGGGCCTCGTCGACGCGCTTCGGGCAGCCTCGGCCTGGGCGCTGCGCCACGGCCTGACCAGCGCCACCGAGCCGGGCATCGCCGGCACGATGATCGGCAACAGTCCGGCCGACCTGCGGGCCTACCAGCTGGCTCGCGAACGCGGGGTGCTCAGCACGCGGTTGACCCTGATGCCCTACATCGACGGCCTGCACGAGCTGGACCCGATCGGCGAACCGTATGCGGGCTGGGGATTGGACTGCGGCATCCGTACCGGCCTGGGCGACGAGTGGCTGCGGATCGGCCCGGTCAAGGTGATGTCGGACGGTTCGCTGATCGGGCGGACGGCGGCCATGAGCTGTGACTACGACGACACCCCGGGCAACCGTGGTTTCCTGCAGTGGGAGGCGGGCGACCTGCATCGGCTCCTCGTCGGTGCCCACCTCAACGGGTGGCAGGTCGCCGCGCACGCGATCGGCGATCGAGCCCTCGACGTCGTCCTGGACGCCTACGCCGACGCCCAGCGCCAGGCCCCGCGACGCGATGCCCGGCATCGCGTCGAACACGTGGCCGTCTCCTCGGCCGAGCAGGTGGCGCGCATCGTCGATCTCGGCGTCGTGCCCGTACCGCAGGGCCGATTCATCTCCGAGCTGGGGGACGGCTTTCTCGCCGCCCTCGGCCCGGAGCGCGGGGCGGGGGCCTACCGGATGCGCAGCTTCGTCGAGGCGGGCGTCGAACTCCCCGGATCCTCCGATGCGCCGGTGGTGCCGGGGGAGCCGCTGCTCAGCATCCACGACATGGTGAACCGGCGCTCGGCCGGCGGTGCGCCGGTCGCCCCACACGAGGCGCTCACTGCGGCACAGGCGTTGCGCGCGTACACCATCGGCTCGGCCCATGCGGTGCACGAGGAGGGCGTCAAGGGCTCGCTCGGCCGCGGAAAACTCGCCGATCTGGTCGTGCTCAGCGACGATCTGCTGGCCATTCCGCCTGAACGCCTCCGCGACGTGCAGGTCCGGGCGACCATGGTCGGCGGGCGGTTCGCCTTCGACGCGGAGGCCGAGCTCGCCCCGGGATGAGGACCCGCGCTCGCGTGCGTATGCCGGGGTAGTGGGTGACCACGGCACATCGCACGACCGCTCTCGGCAACGCCCGCACCGTGGTTCGTGGCACTTGCGGGCCCGAGTCGGGCCCGGCCTTCTACCCGACCAGCGAGCGGACGGCCTCCGCGCCGGATCGCAGCAGGCCCACGTCCGTCACCGCGGCGATCCATTCGAATCCGTGCCCGCGCAGGGCCGGCACCCGGCTGGGTTCGCCGGCGTAGGCGCCCGGGATGATCCCCGCGTTCCGGCACGCCCGGACCACCCGGGGGAGCGGCGCGTCGGGTGCCGTGTCGCCGAGCGTGTCGTCCACGTCGCGGCCGAGCGCCAGCGACAGGTCGAAGGGGCCGACGAAGATCATGTCGAGATCCGGGGTCGCCGCGATCGCGTCGACATCGTCCAGGGCGCGCTGGGTCTCGACCATGACGGCGACGAACGGCCGGCCGGGCAGCCCGGATTCGGTGCCGTAGTCCGCGCCGTGGATCGGGCCGAAGCTGCGGATCCCACGCGCCGGGTAATGCGCTGCCCGAACAGCGTTCTCGGCGTCGGCGGAGTCCTGCACCAGGGGCGCGATGATGCCGTCGGCCCCGGCGTCCAGGGCGCGCCCGATCAGCGTCACGTCGTTGGCCGCCAGCCGCACCACCGTCGGGACCTTCCGCTGCCGCAACGCGAGAGTCTCCCGCACGGCTCGATCGTCGAAGTGGCCGTGCTGAGCGTCCAGACACACCCAATCGCAGCCGGTGTGCTCCAGTGCCGCACTCAGCCGCGGTTCCCCCAGGGTTCCCCACACGCCAAGCCGTATCTCGGACGTTTCCTCGTCAGACAGAGTGGTCATCGCCACATTCTGTCGTCCGGCTCGGGACAGGACGACGACGGGTCTCCTCGCTGCCGTACTTCCCGGACGCACGGCAATGGACGTCTTCGATGCCCAAGGGCCCGCAACGAATGGACACTGCCCGCCTACGAGCGGCGGGCGTTCGCCAGGAGACCGTCGACCAGGGGGCCGAGGTGCTCGCGGTAGGTGTCCTGCGCGGCGAGGGTGGGCCAGCGTTCGCCGATCGCGGCCAGCTGCGGCATTCCGCTGAGGTCGACACCCTTGAACATCGAGCCCCGGATGCTGGCTCTCGCCGCCTCGGCTTCCGGGCGGGCCGAACGGGAGCGGACGAGGATCTCGCCGACGGTGTAGTACCAGATGCTGCGGAAGATTCCCGCGGCCTGGTCTGGGGTGCAGCCGCTCTCGACGGCACCGGCGAGGATCGTCTCGATCAGGCGGAGGGCGGACGGGCCCAGGCGTCCGATGAATCCGTCGGCGGCGAGGATCTCGGCCGCCCACGGCCACGCGACCAGCGCATCGTGCATGGCCTGCGCGGCGGCGACGATCCGCTCCCGGGGGTCGTCCGGCAGCTCGACCGTGAGCGTCTCGTCGACCCGATCGTTGAGCAGGTGGATCAGCAGATCCTCCCGGTCCCGCACGTGGTAGTAGACGGTCGTCGGCCCGACCCCGGCCTCGGCCGCCAGGCGTCGCAGAGAGAGCTTCTCCCACCCATCGCGTTCGATGAGCGCCTTCGCCGCCTCGAGGATCTGCGCGCGAGAGGTCACCGGAGGCCGGCCGACGCGTGACGTCGCGGATCGTGTTCGGGCCATGCCGACCATCATGCCCGCTGCCGGAGCGCCTCTTCGCTGCCTCGGTGAGCTCGTTGCCCGGCCGGGGGAGAGCGGGTTCGGGTGACCTCTTCGACGCCGTTCGGCGCTCCGTCCCGAGTCCCTTTCCGGTTGTGGAACGCGTTCGGAAACTGTTACGTTTAGGAACGTGTTCGAAAATAGGAGGTCACGATGAACTCAGACAAGCGGAACTCGTACGTGGTCGGGGCGATGTATGTCGGCCTCGTGCTCACCGTCCTCGTGGCGCTGATCCCTCTCGGCGACCACGTCGCCGGCAATGTGCTGGCCGACCACATCGCGGCGGGTTACCCGTCCTACAGCCAGCGGGAGATCGACTCGGCCGCGTCCATGTACCTGGTGCTGCTGTCGATCGTCGGTGCGCTCGGCATCGTCGGCTGGCTGGTCGGCGTGCGTGCCGCCGTCCGCTGGCCCCGCGCGGTGGCCGGCTCGGTGACGACCCTGTTGCTGGTGGCCGCCGTGGGCGTCGCGCTCACCGGGATGTTCGTGCCGGACACGTCCGGCGACACCGGCCTGCCCCTGTCGCTGAGTTGGTGGCTGCTGCTTCCCTGCGTGCCCGGGCTGTACGCGGTCGCGCAACTCTGGACGGCACGCCGGCCCGCCGAGCAGCGCCAGCTCGCCTGACGCCGGCTCGCCTGACGCGGGCTGACGTGACGGTGGCTGACGTGACGGCGGCCCATCCGCACGCGCCATCGGCACCGGATGCCGCGGCGCCAGCCGCCACACGGCCGATGGTCGCGGGAGATCTCGGGCGCGGCGGTGGC
>JBDIAG010000256.1:0-6485 GCA_039812305.1 Actinomycetales bacterium
GCCTCGCCTGCACGGGCGGCTTCTTCCTGGTGCTTGAGCCGCTCACCAGCCTGGCCGTGGCGAACGCGGCTGCCACCGACCACGAGGCGTCCCTCTCCCAGGGCGGCCCGGAATCCGGACCGACCGGCGGGATGTGGGATTCGGAATCCTCCGACGTCCAGTCCGAGTCCGAGCCGTCGAGTCCCCCGACGTCCTCGTCGCAGCGCACGGACACCGACGAACCGTCCTCCTCCCGCACGACCAGCAGACCGTCGCCCGCGCCGACGACCCGGACGACCACCGAGCCCAGCGCGGACGACGAGCAGCAGCCGACGTCGGTGACCGTCGTCAACACCTGCGGCAAGGACGGCAACGGCGACTGCTTCCTCACCGAGCGCAGCGGGCCCAGCGCGTCGAACAAGAGCCTCCGCCGCTGGGACGAGGGGGACTCCCTCGAGGTCGTCTGCCAGGTGCACGGCGACAGCGCCCGCTCGACGGTTCTCGGAACCTCCAGTGACGTCTGGAGCAAGACGTCGTCCGGCGGATACGTGGCGACGATCTTCCTCGACGGCGTCGACAAGTACTCGGTGACGACTCCATGCTGACGCGGGACCGCCGGCGGCGGCTGTTCACCTGGGCCGTACCGCTCGCCCTGGTGGGCGCCCTCTCCGGCGGCTGCGGCACGACCGCGGTGGAACCGGTCGCCGGAGTCGCCCCCGCGACCGAGTCGTCGCCCGTCTCGGCGTCGCCGACCTCCCCGGTATCCGCGACGATCCCGACGGCTTCCGAGACCGCACCGCCGCCGATCGACGCGACAGTCGAGACACCAACGCCGTCCGCGTCCCCGCCGGCGCCCGCCTTCACGGTCGAGGCACGCTCGCTCACTCCGGAGGAGAAGGCCGCGATGACCGGTGTCACCTGGCGCCGGGGCTGCCCCGTCCCGCTGGAGGATCTGCGGCACGTGACGATCGCCTACTGGACGTTCGACGGCGAGGTCCGCCAGGGCGCCCTGGTGGTCAACGCCGACGTGGTCGATGCCACCACCCAGGCCTTCCGTCGCCTCTTCGAGATCCGTTTCCCGATCCGCCGGATGGAACCGATCGAGGCCTATGGCGGCGACGACTTCGCCTCGATCGAGGCGGACAACACCTCCGCCTTCAACTGCCGGAACGCCACCGGTTCGACGAAATGGTCCATGCACGCCTACGGACGCGCGATCGACGTGAATCCGTTGGAGAACCCGTACGTCTACGGCAGTGGCAAGACCTCTCATCCGGGCTCGGTGACGTACCTGGACAGGGCGAACGTCCGGCCCGGAATGGTGGTCGAGGGATCGGCGGCGGTGGCCGCGTTCGATGCGGCCGGCTGGGGTTGGGGCGGTCGCTGGACATCGCCGGTGGATCACCAGCATTTCTCGATGGGTGAGTCGTGATGCGAAGGACGAGACTGCTCCGATCACTGGCGGGCGGGGTCGTGATGCTGATCCTGGCGACCGGCTGCAAAGCGTCGGAGAGCCTGTCCGGGGAATCCTCGCCGAGCATGAATCCCGTCCCGCTCTCGCGGGTTCCGGTGGACGATCTCAAGTCGGCGATGACGCCGACCGCATGTGAGTTCCCGCCCGGGCGGATGAGCGACGGCGCCGTGGACGTTCCCGGCACGGCGGCGGTCGAACTCGCCCAGGGCGCGGACGGCGAGATCTGGAATCTGGCGACCACTTTGACCGGGCGTCCGGATCGCCTGGTGAGAATCCACTGCCATCACGGAAATGCCGCCTGGCCCGACATCCTGGCCGTCTATGTTGACGCCGACGAACCGGCGGCCTCGCTCGATTTCCGCGATCTGGATTTCGGCGACGACTATCGCAATGCCAGGATCATGGGCGCTCAACGCAGCGGCGACACCGTCCTGCTCAGATGGGTTGTCGAGTACTGGCCGGAAACGGCCGGTGGCGACGAGCCCGATCGCGAATACTGGAATGCCGTCGTGAGCATGCGCGGCGACGAACTCGTCCTGACCAACCTGAAGAAGGAGGAATGGTGAGCCGCCGCCGGAGCCCGGGAATAGCAACCGCCTGTCTCGTCCTTCTCCTCGCCCTGCCGGGCGCGAGTCCGGCGTTCGCCGACTCGTCGAAGAGCTCCGATAGCCCACCGGCTCTCGCCCTCGTCGTGGACGCCTCCGGCACGATGGTCAAGGCGGACGTCTACCCGAGCCGGATGGCAGTCGCGAAAACGGCGGCGCAGACTGTCCTGAGCGAATCCGACGCCGCGACGGTGGGCTTGCTCACCTACGGCACGTCGACCGGCAACTCCGACGCCGACAAGCCCGCAGGGTGTCAGGACGTGACGACCGTGGTACCGGTGGCAACGTTGAACGACAGCCAGCGCGAGGCGCTTTCGGCCGGCGTCGACGGTCTGAAGCCGAGTGGCTACACGCCGATCGGCCTGGCCCTGACGCGCGGCGCGGAGGCGGTGAACGGCGCCGGAACGGTCGTCCTGATCAGCGACGGCGAGGACACCTGCGCGCCCCCGGATCCGTGTGAGGTCGCCGAAGAACTCAAGGCGCAGCACCCGGATCTGACGATCTCCACCGTGGGTTTCCGGACGAATGCCGACGCCCGAAACCAGCTGTCCTGCATTGCCGCCGCGACCGGCGGCCTCTTCGTCTCGGCCGACGATCCGGGCCAGCTGACCCGTCGGCTGAAAACCGCCACGAACGACGCGAAGGCCCTCACGACGACCGGATTCCAGGGCATCGAACTCGGCGACGGCTATCGCGACATCAAGCGTCATCACGAGGATTTCCCGGACAAGTCGACGGCGAAACGGTACGACGGCGACGTGCCCGGCAAGGACCTGCTGGTCATTCGCTACCGCGACTGTGATTACGTCTTCAGCAAGGACGGCCGCTTGGTCGCGATCGAGCCGGACTCCACCGTGAAGACCATCGACAGCCTGGGGCCGGGCTCCCCCGTGGGTCAGGCGGCCAACGTGTTAGGCGAAGCCGAGGCGTCGGAGAAGAATTCCGACGGCACCTACACCGTCTATTACCGGGCGGACCCGGCCACCGGGAGCAGCTATCGCGTCCAGCTCAGCGGCGCCCCCGATCAGGCGAAGTCGACGATCAAGACCATCGTCCTCTGCCATTGCCGTCCGACTCGGAAGGCCGACGGGAACATCGTGAAACTGACCGAGACCGGCATCGGCGACGTCTCCACCGACAAGTCCTATCGGGAGATCAAGAAGGACCTCATCGCGCGACTCGGCGAGCCGGACTCGATCCACGACTACACGTGTGAGCCGGCCGGATTCAACTACGGCGAGACGGTCGGCTGGGGTGATTTCCGGATCGCCGGGTACGGCCCCGAGATCGGCGACATCATGTTCGCCGGATGGAGCGTCGACGGGCCGAACACACCCGTGGCGATGGAGGTGAGCGCCGGCCTCCACCTGGGAGAGGACAAGGACGACCTCGCCCGGCGCCTGGGGCTGGAGGAAGCCCCCGAGTTCCAACTGCTATGGATGACCGACTACACCGGGAATGGCTCCCCACTCCACTGGTGGTACGACGAAAACGGCACGATCAACTCGGTCAGCACCACCACCCTGTGCGACTGAGTGCCCGCCGGCAACCGACCCCACACCGCAGACCTGGACGCAGAAAGCCCGCAACGGCCTCCCAATTCGACCAGGTCGTGATGTGATCGGGACATGCCGTCCTGCTTGCGTTCGCGTGCAGTGCGAGTGGCCCAACTCGCCGCGCTGGCCCTGATCAGCCTCCAACTCGCCGCCTGCGGAGGCCCGAGCGCGGAGGACGTGGCCGGGCAACTGGCCGACGGACTCAGCACGGGCGACCTCACGAACGTCCCGATGTCCGGCACCACCGCGGCCGAGGCGGCCACGCAGCTGACGTCCATCACCAAGGGCCTGGGCACGCTGACCGAGAAGGTCAGCGTCCGATCGGTCACGAAGCCGAAGGACGTCGACGGCACGTCCACGGCGACCGCCACCCTCGACCACTCCTGGTCGCTGCCGGTCGGCAGCGACCGCAAGAGCACCTGGAACTACCGGTCCACGGCCACGCTGGTGGAGGGCGAGAACGGTTGGGCCGTCCGCTGGGAGCCCGCCATCGTGGCGGACGTCACCGCGGGCGAACAACTGAGCCTGCGCCGTTTCCAGGTGGCGCGGGCGGACGTTCTGGGCGCCGGTGCCGTCACCCTCGTCACCAACCGGCAGATCACCCGGTTCGGCATCGACCGGGGCAAGGTGCCGGCCGAGCAGGCGGCGGCCTCGGCGAGAGCCCTCGCCGGCCTGGTCGACGTCGACGCGGACTCCTACGCCAACCGCGTGACCAAGGCCGGGGCGAAGGCGTTCGTCGAGGCGATCGTGCTGCGCAGCGAGCAGATCACGCCCCAGCTGCGTGCGGGCCTGGCGGCCATCCCGGGCGCGGTCGCGCTGTCCGGCGAGCAGCCGCTGGCTCCCACGCGCGACTTCGCCAGGCCCGTGCTCGGCAGCGTCGGCGAGGTCACCGAGGAGCTGCTGACCAAGAATCCCGATCGCTATGAGAAGGGCGACACGGTCGGGCTCTCCGGCCTGCAGGCCCGCTACGACGAGCGGCTCGGTGGCCAGCCCGGTGCCGCCGTCGAGGTGACCGGCGGGGCCGACGGTTCGCGGACTCTCTTCCAGGCCAATGCCGTTCCGGGCAAGCCGCTGGCGACGACGATCGACCTGGACATGCAGAACACCGCCGAACAGTTGCTCCAGGGAGTCGGCCCGGCGAGCGCCATCGTGGTGATCCGGCCGTCCACCGGCGATGTCCTGGCGGTGGCCAGCGGCCCCGGCGGACAGGGCTATTCGACCGCCACGCTCGGCCAGTACGCGCCCGGCTCGACCTTCAAGGTGGTGACGGCGCTGGCGCTGCTCCGCGCCGGACTCACCCCCGACTCGACGGTCGAGTGTCCGGCGACCATCACCGTGGACGGCCGCACGTTCTCCAATTACAGCGACTTCCCGGCCAGCAGGGTCGGCACGATGACTCTGACCGACGCCCTGGCGCTGTCCTGCAACACCGCCTTCATCGGTGCCGCCAAGGACCTCTCGTCCGCTCAACTGGCTTCTGCCGCAGCCAGTCTCGGGATCGGCTGGGATGTCCGCGCGACGGGCGCGGACGCCTATCCGGGCGCCGTTCCGGACGACGTGACCGCCACCGAGAACGCCGCGGCCAGGATCGGACAGGGCAAGGTCACCGCCTCCCCGCTGGCGATGGCGACCGTGGTCGCGTCGGTGGTGAAGGGGGCGACGGTCACTCCGCGGCTGGTGACCGATCCCGCTCCGGGCGAGAACGCGATGGCGGCCCAGGCCCTCACCGCCGCCGAGGCGGAGTCACTGCGGACGATGATGGCCGCGGTCGTCACCTCCGGGACCGGCGAGGTGGTGGGGTCGGTCCCCGGCCAGCCGGTGATCGCCAAGACCGGCACGGCCGAGTACGGCAACGCCGATCCGCCGGCCACTCGGGCCTGGATGATCGCCGGACGAGGAGATCTGGCCGCGGCGGTGTTCGTGGCCGAGGGAGCGTCGGGATCGCACACGGCCGGCCCGATCATGGCCGACCTGCTCACCCGGATCGCGCCGTAGCCCACGGGCACTAGGATCTTGGCCCATGACAGTTCGCCGAGTCGCCCTGCTCACCGCCGGCGGGTACGCCCCCTGCCTGTCCTCAGCCATCGCGTCGCTGGTCGAGCGCTACACCGAGGTCGACCCGGAGATCGAGATCATCGCCTACCGGCACGGCTACCACGGTCTGCTCACCGGCAACTCCTTCGTGATCGACGACGAGGCCCGCAAGAACATCCGGCTGCTGCACCGCTTCGGCGGCAGCCCGATCGGCAACAGCCGGGTCAAGCTCACCAACGACGCCGACTGTCTCAAGCGCGGGCTGATCGCCGAGGGCGAGACGGCGCTGGACAAGGCCGCCGACCAGCTGCGCCGCGACCGGGTGGACGTTCTGCACACCATCGGCGGCGACGACACCAACACCACGGCGGCGGATCTGGCGGCCTACCTGCGCCAGCACGACTTCGACCTCACTGTCGTGGGTCTACCGAAGACGATCGACAACGACGTCGTGCCGATCAAGCAGAGCCTCGGCGCGATGACGGCGGCGGCCGAGGCATCGCGGTTCGCGCAGAACGTGCTCGCCGAGCACGGCTCCAACCCACGGATGCTGATCGTCCACGAGGTGATGGGACGCAACTGCGGCTGGCTCACCGCCGCGGCCGCCCGCGAGTACATGGCCTGGCACGACCAGCAGGAGTGGCTGCCCTCGATCGGGCTCACGCCGCAGCGGTGGGCCGTGCACGCGGTCTACATCCCGGAGCTGGTCATCGACCTGGCCGAGGAGGCCGACCGGCTGAAGAAGATCATGGACGAGCACGGCTGCGTCAACCTCTTCCTCTCCGAGGGCGCCGGGGTGAAGGAGATCGTTGCCAACATGGAGGCCCATGGTCACAC
>JBDIAG010000257.1:0-6480 GCA_039812305.1 Actinomycetales bacterium
GCCCAGCTCGAGCATGTCGGCCAGCAAAGCGATGGTGCGGCCAGTCCCCCGCCCGGCTTGCGCTGACACCTGAACCAACGTACGGATCCCCGCGATCATCGAGTCCGGATTGGCGTTGTAGGCGTCGTTGACGACGACCACTCCGTCGCCGCGCAGGGTGGCCTCCATCCGCCACCGGCTGGCCGGGGTGGCGCTGGACAGCGCCTCGGCGATCCGGTCCAGCCGCATCCCGATCCGCAGCGCGGCGGCCGCGCAGGACAGGGCGTTGCCGACGTGGTGCGCGCCGAGGAGTCGCAGCGTGACCTGCGCCTGCTCCGGCCCGACCGTGGGGCTGTCGGAATGGAGGGTGAAGGCGGCCCGGCCGGCGCGATCCAGCCGCACGTCCTCGGCCCAGACGTGACGGTGGCCGAGCGGTGTGGCGGAGGCGACGTCGGGACGCTCGCTCATCGGGATCTCGTCGTCGTACGGCTCGGCCGGCGTGGTGGGCGGCGGGTCCTCGGCCCGGCCCTGGGCCGAGACCCAGGCCACGTCGGCCCCTTCCGCCCAGGCCAGCGGCGCCATCGCCGCGACCCGCTCGTCGTCGGCGTTGAGCACGGCCAGGCCACCCGGGGTGAGCGCGGCCACCAGCTCCGACTTCGCCTGCTGGACGGCCTCCAGCGACCCGAACTCGCCCGCGTGCGCGTACCCGACGTTGAGGACGATCGAGATGTCCGGCGGCGCGATCGTCGCCAGGTAGCGGATGTGCCCGATGCCGCGGGCGCCCATCTCGACGACCAGGTACTCGGTCTGCGGGGTGATCCGGCAGACGGTCAGCGGCACCCCGATCTCGGAGTTGAACGACTCCTGGGCCGCCACGGTGGACCCGTGCTGGGAGAGCACGTGCGCCAGGAGATCCTTGGTGGAGGTCTTGCCGGAGGAGCCGGTGATCGCGACGACCGTGAGGTTGTGTCCGGCGGCTTCGATCACGTCCCGGGCGAGCAGGCCGAAGGCCACCTCGGTGTCGGAGACGACGATCTGTGCGGCACCGCCGGCAACCGCCGCGTCGAGCTCACGCTCCACGAGTACGGCGACCGCGCCCGCCTCGACCGCCGCGGGAACGTAGTCATGGCCGTCCGCGTGCTCGCCGGGGCGGGCGACGTAGAGGCCACCGGGGCCGATCAGGCGGGAATCGGTCACCACCGGCCCGTCGACGATCGCGGTGTCGCTACCGCCCTCGGGCAGCACCAGCCGGCCGTCGGTGGCGGTCGCGACCTCGTGCAGGGTGAGCGGGATCATCGCTGTCCTTCCGGATGGTGGGTCGCAGCCTCGCTGCGGCAGTCGGCGAGGGTCTCGGCGAGAACCACCCGGTCGTCGAAGGGATGCACCACACCGGCGATCTCCTGGCCGATCTCGTGGCCTTTGCCCGCCACCAGCACGGTCGGCCGCGTTCCGGAGGAGGTCCCGTTCCCGCCGGACGCCGCGGCACCGAGCTCGATCGCCAGCCGCACGCCGCGGGCGATCGCGGCCCGCCGGTCGGCGATCTCCTCCACGACCGGTACCCGGCGCCCCTGTCCGGACAGCCGCTGCTGGGCGCTGCGTGCCCCGTCGAGGACCGTGGCCCGGATCGTGGCCGGCACCTCCGAGCGGGGGTTGTCGTCGGTGACCACGATCGCGTCCGCCCCCTCGACCGCGGCGGTGCCCATCGCCTGCCGCTTGGTGCGGTCGCGGTCCCCGCCGGCGCCGAGGACGACGACCAGCGGCGTGCTGCCGGTGCTGCGCAGGGCCGCGCAGGCGGCCGCGATCGAACCGGGGCTGTGCGCGTAGTCGACCACCGCCAGCGGCAGCCCGCCGGAGTGGCCGTCGGGCGCGACCACCTCCATCCGGCCCGGCACCCCCGGCGCCCCGGCCAGGGCGGTGCTGATCTCGGCCGGATCCAGCCCGACCCGCAACAGCATCAGGGCCGCCAGGCAGGTATTGGCGACGTTGAAGTCACCCGGCAGCGGTGAGGTCAGGTTCCAGACGTGCCCCTCGCGGTGGGTGAGCTGCACGCGCATGCCCGGGCCGTCCAGATCGGGGGTGGTGTGGGTGACCCGCCAGTCGACGTCGGATTCGGCCATCGAACTCGGCGCCAGATAGCTGTCGGCGGAGCGGGTGAGCAGTGTCGTCACCGGCACGGTGGCGGAGCGGGCGATCCGGCGGCCCCACTCGTCGTCCACACAGACCACAGCGGACGAGGAGTGCTCCGGCGTGAACAGCGACGCCTTGGTCTCGAAGTACTCCTCGAGGGTGTGGTGGAAATCCAGGTGGTCCTGGCTGAGGTTGGTGAAGCCGGCGACGTCGACGACCACCCCGTCGACGCGATGCAGAGCCAGCGCGTGCGAGGAGACCTCCATCGCGCAGCTGTCGGCGCCGGCCTCCACCATCTGCGCGAAGAGGGCCTGCAGATCGGGCGATTCGGGGGTGGTCCGGGCGCTCTTGATCCGCTCGTCCCCGATCCTGGCCTCGATCGTGCCGATCAGCCCCGCGCGGCGGCCCAGCCGGGTGAGCACCGAGTGCAGCAGGTAGGTCGTGGTGGTCTTGCCGTTCGTGCCGGTGACCCCGAACAGCATCAACCGCTCGGCGGGATGCCCGTAGACCTCGGCGGCGACGGCGCCGAGCCGGCCGCGCGGATCGGCCACGACGACGACCGGCAGCCGGACGTCCGCCGCGGCGATCAGCTCGGCACCGGTGGGATCGGTGACGATCGCGACCGCGCCACCGGCCGCGGCCTGCTCGGCGAATCTGGCGCCGTGCGTGACCGCTCCGGGCAGGGCGGCGTAGAGAGTGCCCGGACCGACCCGGCGGGAATCCAGAGTGACGTCGCGAATCACCGGATCCGCGCCGCCCGGCCCCGCGTCGGGCAACTGCTCGGAGCCCCTGAGGGCAACCCGGACCAGATCGCTGAGCCGGATTCCCGGGTCGGTGGACATGGCAGGCGACTCGGGCACGATGCGAGGTTACCCGCTGCGCCCCGGCCAGCCCCTCAGCGTGCCGGATGTGTCGCGGCTCCAACCGTTCCCGCGCGGCCTGGACTGCGACCGGGCCGGCGCCGGATCGTCCCGGATGTGTCGCGGCTTCAGCCGTTCCCGCGCGGCCGGGCCGCGGGCGGGCCGGCGCCTCAGTGTGCCGGACCTGTCGCGGCTCCAACCGCTCCCGCACGGCCTGGACTACGGCCGGGCCGGCGCCGGATCGCGGATCCAGCCGCTTCTGTGTCCATTGACCGCGTATGTGCTCACTAGCCTGCGATCGCCGGCCAGTCGGCGGACGGGCGGTCAGTCGGCGGACAGGTGGTCAACGCGCGAACAGGCGGTCAGCTGTGGCCCCGCGGGAGGTCCCGGGGTGGGCTTGCCCATGATCGCGCAGATGATCCTGCGGCTGGGTGCGTGATTACGCGCCCATCCGCAGGACCACCGGCAGGTTCATTCGCGGGTCTGGGGACCCAGGCCGTCGGTGTCCGCTGCGCCGGTGTCCGGCCCGCCGGTGTCCGCTGTGCTGGTGTCCGCTGCGCCGGTGTCCGGCCCGGTCTCGTCCGAACCACCAGCACCCGAGCCACCAGCACCGGAGCCACCAGCACGCGAGCCACCGGCACCCGAACCGGCGTCGCCGGGAGCAGAAGGCGGCGGGGTCGGGCGCGGTGTGGCAGACGGCGGCGAGGTGGGGCGCGGCGCGGCAGACGGTGTCGGGCGCGGCGCGGCACCCTCGGACGAGGTGGGCGGCGGGGTGGGGCGGGTGACCGGAACGACGGGAACCGGCCGGCTCAGGATCGGCCGGTCAGATCCGGACTCGGTCCTGCCCTGCCTGCCCACACCGCGCTTGCCCAGGCCCAGTTTCCCCATGCCCTCTTTCCCCATGCCCTCTTTCCCCGTGCCCTGCTTGCCCACCCCGGGCCCGCCGACGCCCGGCTTGCCCAGGTCAGGCCTTCCCGAAACCGACCCTCCCGAAGCCGACCCTCCGGAAGCCTGATTGCCAGATCCCGACGTCCCAGGTCCCGGCGCCCCAACACCCGACGTCCCAACACCCGGGGTCCCAACACCCGGCGTCCCGGCACCCGACGCCCCGGCACCCGGCGCCCCGGCGCCTGCCCCTGTTCCAGCGCCCGGTTTCGGCACCGGGACGGCACCCGGTCTGGCGCCGCCGGGCGTGGTCCCGCCCGTTTTCCCCCGGCCCTTGCCGCGCCCCCGTGACGCACCGGCGCCGGCCCCTCCACGCGACGTACCCGCGCCGGCCCGTCCACGCGAGCGCGATCCGCCGGCCGCCGCGCGAGCCTTGCTCTCCGCACGACCTTCGACCAGCCAGTACAGCACCGGAACGATCACCAGGGTCAGCAGGGTCGAGGTCAGCAGTCCGCCGATCACCACGATCGCCAGCGGCTGCGAGATGAACGCGCCTCCCCCGGTCAGCGACAGGGCCATCGGGATCAGCGCGAAGATCGTGGCGAGCGCGGTCATGAGAATCGGGCGCAACCGGTGCGCACCACCCTTGAGCAGTGCCTCCCGCACGCTCGCGCCCTCGCGCCGGTAGCGGTTGACCAGATCGACCAGGACGATGGCGTTCGTCACCACGATGCCGACCAGCATCAGCATTCCGATGATAGCGGCGACGCCGAGCGGTTGCCGGGTGATCAGGAGCCCGGCGACGGCCCCGGTGGCGGCGAACGGGATGCTCACCAGCAACAGCAGCGGCTGCACCAGGCTGCGGAACGTCGCCACCATCACCAGGTAGACCAGTGCGATCGCGGCCAGCAGAGCCAGCCCGAGCCGGTTGAACGCCTCGCGCTGCTGGGCGCTGACACCACCGATGACGGCGGTCGTGCCGGCCGGGATGTCCGCCGCGCGCACCGCCGCGGTGACCCGGTCGGTGAACTCGCCCAGGTCGTTGCCGGCCGGGGTGGCGGTCACCGACGCGGTCCGCTGTCCGTCCAGACGCTGGATCGAGGTCGCGGTCGCCACCTCGTCCACGGCGGCCAGCGCGCCCAGTGTCGTGCCGGCGACCGGCAGCGCTCGCAGTTCGTCCACGGTCAGCGGCTTGGTGGGGGCGACGACGACCGCCTCGTATGGGTTCGAGGCGACCGACACGTTGCCGACCGGCGCCCCGCGCAAGGCGGACGAGACGATCTGGCCGACGGCGGCCTCGTCCAGCCCGAGATCGGCCGCGGCCTGCCGGTTCACCGTCACCTTGATCGACGGCACCGCCTCGGCGACGTTGTTGGTCACCTCGCCGGCTCCGGTGACCTTGCTGACGCGGGCGTAGACCCGGTCGGCGGCGACCCGCAGCTTCTCCGGATCGGAGCCGGTCAGCTGCACCACCACCGCCGAGCTCTGGGACGCGTCGCCGCCGCCGATCGTGAACTGACCGAGCTCCGGCCGGCTGGCGAGGTTGGCCCGCAACTCGGTCGCCACCTGCTCGGTGTCGGCGCCGTCCCGCAGCGAGAGGAAGTACTGCGCGGCGTTGTCGCCACCCCCGCCGACCAGCGCGGAGGCGGCGGCACCCGTCGGCGCGCCCACGCTCACCTCGTAGGACTCGATGTCACGGCGCGCACCCAGCGCCTGCTCGACCTTCTGCGCGGCGGTGTCGGTGGCCTGCAACGACGTCCCCGGCGGCAACTCCTGCCGGATGGTCAACGTGTCCTGTCCGGCCTGGCCGATGAAGTCCGTCTTCAGTTGGGTGGCCCCGGCCACGGTCGCCAGCAGGACGACGACGGCGATCGCCACGGCGGCCAGCGGACGATCCAGCGCCCGCCGCAGCACCCGCAGGTATCCGTCGCGCAGCCGCTGCCCGCGCCGTTTCGCGCCCGCACCCATCCGTCCGCCGCCCGCCCGGCCACCGGTCCGTCCGGCGCTCTTCCCGCCGGTCGTGGGTGTCGGACGAGCCGGTCGCGCGACGGTGCCCGCCTTGCCCGCGCCGACCCTGGGCGCCATCCCACCCGGACTCGCCGGCATCACCGACGTCTCGCCCACCGGCAGGGTCGGCGGCACCGTCTTCTCCACGCTGATGACCTCGGTCGGCGCCTCGGAACGGGCCGGCACCGCGACGGGTTGCACGGTGGTCTCGTCGGTCCCCGCGGGAGACGTCGTCGGTGCCGGTGTGCCCCGGACCGGTCCCGCGGGGGCAGGCTCGCTCCGCCCCGGCCCGCCCTGGGCCTTCCCACTCTGCGCCTTCCCACCCTGGGCCGCCGCACTCCGGGCCGGTTTCATCGCGGCCCGCTTCTTCCGCCGCGCGAGCAGCCAGTAGGCGAGCACCGGGATGATCGTCAGGGCCACCAGCAGCGAGGCGAGCAGCGCGAGGACGACGGTGTAGGCGAACGGACGGAAGAGCTCGCCCACCGCTCCCCCCACCACGCCGATCGGCAGGAACACCGCCACCGTGGCCAGGGTCGAGGAGGTGATCGCCCCGGCCACCTCGCGCACCGCGGCCGGGATCGCGACGAGTCTGTCCTCGCCCGCGTCCACATGCCGTTTGACG
>JBDIAG010000258.1:0-6458 GCA_039812305.1 Actinomycetales bacterium
GGTCTCGTCGTAGATCGTGATCGGACCCTCCTTCTTGGCGGCCGCCACCAGAGTGTCCAGGTCGAAGCCCTCGGCAGTCTCGTCGGGCTGCAGTTCGACTTCCCGTTTGACGTCCTTCTGGGCCTCGCCCCCGCTGGCCCCGGGCGGGGCGCAGGCGGTGAGACCCAGGCCGAATGCCAGGATCAGGCTGGCAATCCCGGTCTTGTACTTCGTGGATGTTGCACTCATCATCGAGCTCCTCAGTTCACTTCTTCTCGGGTGGCGTGTAGTGGGCGCTTGCTCTGCTTTCGCATGATGTCGTCGAGAATCTCGAAGTCTCCTCCCGGGATGGCGGCGTAGTAATGGGGATTCTCATAATCGCGAGCTGCGGGCTGAGGCTCGCCATCCGCATAGGTGAGGTATGTGCCCCCGGCCTGGCGGATGATGAAAGCCGACGCGGCGACGTCCCACGAATTCGACTCGAATGCGATGGCCGCGTCGATCCATCCGGCCGCCACCCAGCACAGTGAGATGCAACTGCTGCCGAGTGAACGCACCTGGGCGAATTGCCGCGTCACCTCGGCGAACTGTTCGAGGGCCAGCTCGGGATAGTGCACGAGATCGCGCGGCAACGGGAAGTTCATGGCCACCGTCGCCTGCGCGGGCGAGGTGAAACCCCAACTCCGAATCGGTTCGTCACCGAGGAAAGCGCCACGATCGTCGGCCCAGAACATGTGATCGTTCACCGGGTCGTAGACCACTCCGGAAACGATCTCGCCGTCGAGTGCGATTCCGATGCTGACCGCCCACATCGCAATGCCCCGGGCGAAGTTGGCCGTGCCGTCGATCGGATCGAGATACCAGGCCAGTCGGCCGGATCCCTGGCTCGCCCCGTCCTCTTCTCCGACGATCGTGGAATTCGGGTACTTCGCCAGGATCGAGCCGCGCAGATGCTCCTCGCACGCGCGGTCGTATCGAGTGACCATGTCGTGGATGTTCTGCTTGAGATCGATGTCGAGGCTGCGGTTGCGGAATCCCGCCAGGGCGATCTCGCCGGCCTCTCGGGCGATGCCGATCGCGAAGTCGGTCATCTCGTGGATCTGTTCCGTCATTGCCGCACCTCCAGGCGCTGCTCGTTGGCATCGAATACGTGCACGCTGGCGGCTTCGGCCACCAGCTCGACCGCGTCACCGGTCTGGAAGCGACCGCGCTGCAAAGTCGTGGCGTAGACCCTCTGGTCGCCGACCGCCGTCTCCACGGTCCAGCTGCCTCCGGTGGGCATGACCGACTCGATGCGACCCGGCAGCGCCAGTTGTCCGCTCGGCCGCCCGGGATCCGGGGTCTCCACCGTCAGCGATTCCGGACGCACGCCGATCGATCCGGCGTCCTCGACGCGATCCAGGCGTCCGGACAGGAAGGCGGCGACGACACCCCGCTGGGGGGAGTCCTGGTCCATCTCCACGAAGTTCATCGGTGGAACGCCGAGGAAGTTCGCGACGAATCGGTTGACCGGCCGGTCGTAGATGTCCATCGGGCTACCGACCTGTTGCAGCACACCGTGATTCATTACGGCGACCCGAGTCGCCAGCGTCATCGCCTCCCACTGGTCGTGGGTGACGAAGACGACCGTGGCCTTGAACTCGTCGTGGATGCGCTTGAGCTCGGCCCGCATCTCCAGCCGCAATCGGGAGTCCAGGTTGGACAGGGGCTCATCGAGCAACATCAGCTTCGGGTTCACCGCAAGCATCCGGGCCAGGGCGACGCGCTGTTGTTGGCCGCCGGAGAGTTGCGACGGGTAGCGCTGGCTGTACTGGGCGATCCCCAGTTTCTCCGTCATCCTGGTGACCTGCGCCGAGCGCTCGGTCTTGGGAACCTTGCGGAGTTTGAGGCCGTACTCGACGTTCTCCACGACGCTGAGGTGCGGCCACAGGGCGTAGCTCTGGAACACCAGGCCGATGTCACGCTTCTCCGGTGGGACGAATCGCTGCGCCTGTGGCTCGTCGACGACCTGCTCGCCGATCTGCAGGCTCCCGCCGGTGATGTTCTCGAGTCCGGCGATCATCCGCACGGTCGTCGTCTTGCCGCAGCCCGACGGCCCCAGCAGGCACATGAAGTCGCCGTCGTCGATGGTCAGATCGAGGTTCTCGACCGCGTTCGCGCCGCCGCCGTAGCTCTTGACGACGTTCTTCAATGTGATCGTGGGCATTTCAGCCTCCCATTCCCTGAGCGAGATCTGTCTTCATGACTTTCTGCACGCTGTACGTGCCGATGAATGCGATGGCGGACACCAGCAGCACGACGGCGTTGCCCGCTTGCGAATAGCCGATGTCGAGCAGTCGGATGGACAAGGTGGTCAACACATCCATGCCGGGAACCGCGAGTATGACCACCAGGCTCAGACTCTTGATGCCGGAGATGAACGCCATCACGACGGCCGTGGCGAGGGCGCCCTTCTGGATGGGCAGGACGACCGTGAAGAATCGTCGCCACCACCCGGCTCCCGACATCTGGGCCGCTTCCTCGGGATCGGCGCCGAGTTGCATCATCGCCGATATGGCCGAGCGGGAGGCGAACGGCATCTGCTCGGTGAAATAGATGAGGACGAGGATCGCCGCGGTGCCGTAGAGGGCGGGAATGGGGCCTCGCTGCACGGCGAACAGCGAGAGATAGGCCACCGCGAATGCGATACCCGGGACGAGATAGGGGAAGAACACCATCTGCCGCAGAGTGCCCGAGACGAATCTCGAGGGGGAACGCACCACGACATATCCCACGATCAGCCCCATGATGCCGGCCATCACCGCGGCGAGTCCGACGATCCACACGCTGTTCCAGGCGGCGCCCCATACTTCGGAGTTGAACAGCACTCCGTCGGTGAACCCGATCGTGGGTAGATCGCGTCCGATCCAGTAGGTGAGGGTGAAGTTCTGTCGGGTGAAGATCCCGGGGTTCTTCATGACCGTCGACATGGCGAGCACGACCAGTGGTATCGCCACGCTGACCAGGAACAGCAGCGTGCATCCCGCGGTGGCCAACCAGCGTGACCTCTTCAGCTGGGTGATCGTGTTGCTCGATCCGCTCTTTCCCGTGATCGTGACGAAACGCTTGGCCTCGCGCAGGAAATGCATGTCCACCCAGAGGGATATCGCGCCGATCACCATGATCACCGCGACCATGACCGCGGCCGAGCCCTTCTGGTCGCTGTAGATATTGCGAAACAACCCGGTGGCGAGCACGTTCATATTGACCGGAAGGCCGAGGACGTAGGCGACACCGAACTCGCCGAGCACCTTTGCCAGGATCAGCGTGACCGCCGAGATCAGGGCGGGCCGCAGAATCGGCAGCACGATCGTGAACGTCGTTCGGATCCGCGATGCCCCCAGGAGGCGAGCCGACTCCTCCAGCGTGGAGTCGAAGCGCTTGAGAGCGTTGCCGACCAGCATGATGACGAACGGCGAGAAGTGCGCGGCGAAGATGAAGATGATGGGCAACTGGCCGTAGGAAAGCCAATCCGGAACCACGATTCCGAGATTCTCGAGCCAGCCGGCCTGCCCGCCCGTGCTGCGATTCTTGAACATCGTCACCCAGGCGAGTGCGAAGGTCCAGGCGGGGAGCATGTAAGGGACGATGAGCGCGGTGGCGAACCAGCGGCGTCCCCACATGTTTGTGCGCACCATGAGCCAGGCCACTGAGATGCCCACCGCGAGGGCGAGCACGATGCTCCCCGCCGCGATGATCAGCGTGTTGCTCAGGGGCTTCCAGAAGATCGTTCCGGATTGGGGCGAGAGGAAGACCCGCCAGAAGTAGTAGGAGGTGAGGCTGCCCTCCGCCTGCTGCGTGATGGCGGTGTCCTGGCGGTGCACCACCACGCCGTCGATCAGCAGAGAGATGATCGGCGCCACGATCAGGTAGGTGAACAGGAGGAGGGCCAGAACGCCGATCGGCACCACGGGGTTCTGCGCGTACAGCCGTAGCCGATAGCCCAGTGGGGTCTTGGCGGCGCCCTTCTGTCGGTTCCGCGACCGCGCATCCTCCTGCGGGTCGGGGATGAGAGTTGTCGTTGTCACGCGGACGTCCTTGTCTGTGCAAACGTACCCCGGTGGGTACCTTTAGATAAGGTACTCCATGGGATACCTTTGTCAAGACATGGATTTCGAGTCTTTCCACGGGGTCACACCGGCCGGCGGACAGGGGAGATCTGGCGGGTTCGGGAGCGGGCGGGGTCAGGTTCGCGGTCGGGTGTGCGTAGGCCGGCGCGGGGGCCGGCTCGTTCGACCGGGGGTGGCCGCGGCGGGCACCTACCATGGAAGACGTGACGACGACCGACAGCTCAGCCCGCCCGGCCACCAAACGTGTGCTGTTGGCTGCTCCGCGCGGCTACTGCGCCGGGGTCGACCGGGCCGTGGTGGCGGTGGAGAAGGCGCTGGAGACCTACGGCGCCCCGGTGTACGTGCGCAAGGAGATCGTGCACAACAAGTACGTGGTGAAGACTCTGGAGAAGCGCGGCGCGATCTTCGTGCAGGAGACCGACGAGGTGCCGGAGGGCGCGCGGGTCATCTTCTCCGCGCACGGGGTCTCCCCGGCCGTGCACGAGCAGGCGGCCAGGCGTCAGCTGGCGACCATCGACGCGACCTGCCCGCTGGTCACCAAGGTGCACAAGGAGGCGATCCGCTTCGCGCGCACCGACTACGACATCCTCCTGATCGGCCACCAGGGCCACGAAGAGGTCGAGGGCACCGCGGGCGAGGCGCCGCAGCACATCCAGCTGGTCGACGGCCCCGACGCGGTCGACACCGTCACCGTGCGCGACCCCGACAAGGTGGTCTGGCTCTCCCAGACCACCCTGAGCGTGGACGAGACCATGGAGACGGTGCGCCGGCTGCGCGAACGGTTCCCCTCGATCCAGGATCCGCCGAGCGACGACATCTGCTACGCCACGCAGAACCGGCAGGTGGCGGTGAAGAAGATCGCCCCGCAGGCCGACCTGGTGATCGTCGTCGGCTCGGCCAACTCCTCGAACTCCGTGCGCCTCGTCGAGGTCGCGCTGGAGCACGGCGCCTCCGCCGCCCACCGCATCGACTACGCGCAGGAGATCGACGAGACCTGGCTGGAAGGGGTCCACTCGGTCGGCGTCACCTCCGGAGCCTCCGTGCCCGAGGTGCTCGTCCAGGACGTGCTGGACTGGCTGGCCGAGCGCGGCTACGACACCGTCGACGAGGTTCGCACGGCCGAGGAGGACCTGATGTTCTCACTGCCCCGGGAACTCCGTAAGGATCTCAAGGTCACCCCGGTTCGTAGCGGTCGCCCGAATCAGGCCGAACGCCCGGGCGCGCGGCCACCGGCCGGCTGAGCTCGCGCAGCGATTCCAGGTCACCGGTCGCTTCCCGGGCAACGGCCGCCACCGGTGGGACCGCCTCGATCTGCGTGCTGGTGATGCCGAGTTCGCCGAGCTGGCGGGCCCGGGCCAGCACCTGGCGCTCGGTGGTCTCCACCAGCGCGTTGTAGTCGGCGACCGCGCGATTCAAGGTGCGGCCGAGCTTGCCGGTGGCGGTGCCCAGACCGACCAGTCGCTCGTGCAGTTGCCGGCCGAGCTGGACGACCTGGTTGGCATTGCCGACCAGGGCATCCTGCTGCCAGGTCAGCGCGACCGTGCGCAGGATCGCCATGAGGGTGGTCGGCGTGGCGATCACCACCCGCTTGGACATCGCCTGTTCGATCAGCTCGGGATCCGCCCGGCAGGCCGACGCCAGCAACCCCTCGGTCGGCACGAAGCAGACCACCAGCTCGGGGCTCGGGTCGAAGGCCGTCCAGTAGCGCTTGCCGGCCAGGGCGTTCACATGCGACTTGAGGGCACGCGCCTGGCCCGCGTCGTCCCCGGCGAGCGGGGCCTTGGCGTCGATCACCACGTGCTTGCCGCCGGGTAGATAGACGACCGCATCGGGACGCACCACGGCCCCCTCGTCGGTGGTGCCGCTCACCTGGGTCATGAAATCGACCCGTTCCAGCAGCCCGGCCAGCTCGATCACCCGGCGCAGCTGCACCTCACCCCAGGCGCCGCGGACCCCGCCGCTGCGCAGGGCTCCGGCCAGCTCGGCGGTCTGCCGGCGCAGTGCCTCGTCCGTGCTGGCCAGGCTGGCCAGCTGGGCATCCAGCCGGCCCCATTGGGTGGCGCCCTCCCGCTCGAGCCGCTCCACCTGCCGCTCCACCCTGGCCAGGCTGGAGCTGAGCGGTGCCAGCGTCATCGCCAGTTCCGCCGACTCCTCGGTCGAGGCCGAGAGTTGCCGGACCTGGGTGCGCAGCAGCTCCGCCTCGGCCGCGAGCTGGGCCGTGGCGGCGGTGTGCCGGGCCCGCATGAGCAGCCAGGTGAGCACCGAGGCGGCGGTCAGCCCGAGGGCGAGGAGGAGGATCGCGAGGATCGCGGAGAGGGAGCCGTCCATGTGCCAGACCTTCTCACCCAGGTATGACAACGGTGGTGAACC
>JBDIAG010000259.1:0-6447 GCA_039812305.1 Actinomycetales bacterium
GGCCATCTGCTGGAACCGGGCGCGCAGTGTCTCGAAGTCGTACTCGGTGGTCTCGAAGACCTCCGGGCTGGCCCAGAAGGTCACCGTGGTGCTGGTGTCCTCCACCGGCTCGCCCTTCGCCAGGGGCTCATCGGGGACGCCGACGGTGTAGGACTGGCGCCACGCGAAGCCGTCCCGGTGCACTTCCACCGCGAGTCTGGACGACAACGCGTTCACGACCGAGACGCCCACCCCGTGCAGACCGCCAGAGACGGCGTAGCCGCCACCACCGAACTTGCCGCCGGCGTGCAGCACGGTGAGCACGACCTCGACGGCCGGCTTGCCCTCGCTGGCGACGATGTCGACCGGGATGCCACGGCCGTTGTCCCAGACCCGGATGCCGCCGTCGGCCAGGATCGTGACGTCGATGGTGTCGCAGTGGCCGGCCAGCGCCTCGTCCACCGCATTGTCGACGACCTCGGAGACCAGATGGTGCAGGCCACGTTCGCCGGTGGAGCCGATGTACATCCCGGGCCGCTTGCGTACCGCCTCGAGACCCTCGAGGACGGTGATCGCACTGGCGTCGTACGCGGACTCCTCGAGCTTGTCCAGAAGTTCGGCTGCGTCGTCGTCCAGGCCACCGTCAGGTTGGTTATCCGGCTCACTTGGCACGCGAATGTCTCCCATCTGCGGTTCTGGCACGGGCCCCGAACATGACGCGACGGCCACCGTGAGTCTCGATGAACGCCAGCCCTGGTGCAGCCTGATAGACCGGCTCGGAGTGACCGTGCTCGTACATTCTACGCCCTCTGCTGCCGCTGTCTCGCATCTGAGGCCCTCTGAGGCGGTTTTTCGCGAGGTGACCCCCGGGGACGATCACCCCCACACGGCCAGGGGTGCGGCGCGTAGAACCGGGTGATCTCGGCTACTGCCCTGAGCAGAACCGCTATGGGCGGAATTGCTGGTGTGGAGCGTACCGGGTCGCACACAGTGGGGACATGACGACGACGACACAACCTCGACCCGGGGTCGACGACGACCTCGCCCAACGCCTACTCGCGCAACGGATCATCGTGTTGGGCTCCGAGCTCGACCAGGCGATCGGCAACCGGCTGTGCGCCCAGCTGCTGCTGCTGTCGGCGGAGGACTCCCGCCGCGACATCAGCCTGTGGATCAACTCACCGGGCGGATCGGTGCCGGCGATGCTGGCCATCCACGATGTGATGCGGATCATCCCCAACGACGTGTCGACGCTGGCGATGGGCATGGCCGCCAGCGCCGGGCAGTTCCTGCTCTCGGCCGGCACGCCGGGCAAGCGTTTCGCGCTGCCGCACGCCCGGATCCTGCTGCATCAGGGATCGGCGGGGATCGGCGGGTCGGCGATCGACATCGAGATCCAGGCGGCCGATCTGCGGCACACCCGCGACACCGTGCTGGGCCTGATCGCCGCCCACACCGGCCAGCCGGTGGAGCAGGTGGAGCGCGACTCGCGCCGCGACCGCTGGTTCACCGCCGAGGAGGCCCGGGAGTACGGGTTCGTCGACCAGGTGGTCGCCGAACTGAGCGACGTGCGCCCCTCTCGTCCGCACGTGGCGGGTCTGCGATGAGCAGCTACTCGATCCCGTATGTGACCACGACGACCCAGCGTGGCGAGCGCACCGTGGACGTCTACTCGCGTCTGCTCGCCGACCGGATAATCTACCTGGGCACCGAGATCGACGACGGCGTGGCGAACGTGCTGATCGCTCAGCTGCTGCACCTGGAGTCGGACCGGGAGAGCGCCCCGATCGATCTCTACATCAACTCCCCGGGCGGGTCGATCTCGGCGATGCTCGCGGTGTACGACGCGATGCGGTACGTCTCGGCGCCGGTGCGCACGACCTGCGTCGGCCAGGCGGTGGCGACGGCCGCGGTGCTGCTGGCGGGTGGCGAGCCGGGCAACCGGGCGATCCTGCCGCACGGCCGAGTGGTGCTGCACCAGCCGGCGGCGCAGGGCCGGGGGACCATCCCGGATCTCATCCTGGAGGCGAACGAGATCGCCCGCGTGCGCTCGCTGCTGGAGCAGTTGCTGGCGGCGGACACCGGTCATTCCGCCGAGCAGGTGCGCGCCGACACCGAGGAGGACCTCGTTCTCACCGCCGAGCAGGCTCGCGACTACGGGATCGTCGACGTGGTGATCGCCAACCGCTGATCTCGCTTGGGACGCGACGGGAAATCGGCGCTGCGGCGCGGCGCGGCAGCGTTCGGGCCACAGTGGTCGTGCTCGGTGCGTCCTGTCGGCCCCCGACCGCGTCCATTCGTCGGTCGGACGTGGCCTTACGCGGCCAGCTCCAGCTGCACCCGGCCGGAAAAGTCGAACTGAGTGTCCATGGTCGGAGTCGCCCGGGCCATGTCGTGCACTCGACTCGCGTGCGACCGGGTCTTCTGCAGCTGGGTCTTCTGCAGTTGGGTGATGGCGGGCAAGGTCACCACGCGCTGCTGATCGGCTGCGGCCAGGTCGCCCACCCGCCGGGTGAGGTCGAGAAGGGTCAGGCCCAAGGCCCCGGCGATCGCGGCGATGACCTCGGAGGAGGGATCCTTCAGCCCGCGCTCGACCTCGGAGAGGTACTGGACGGACACTCCGGACCGCTGGGCGACCTGGGCCAGTGTGCGTCGAAGCGCGTGCCGGCGTTCCCGGAGGACCAGACCCAGCAGGGTTCGCCAGAGGTGACCCGGACTCTCGAAGTGACCCATGGTGTGACGTTACCCGGGCCGCGCCACCTCGGCAGCTGCTTCTGCCCTGAGCGGAAGACCGCCGCAGTCGGTCGCGCCGTCAGTGCGCGGGCTTCCAGATCCACGGGCGATGGCTCGGCCGGCGATCAGCCGGAGGCGGGGCCGAGGGCGTCGAGGTAGGCATCGAGGCGTTCCGAGGACCATTCCGACTCCAGGTCGGCGACCACCCGCTCGCAGGTGGCGACCGGGTCGTCCGGAGTCTCGACCCACTCCGCGCGGGTCCATCCGTCGAGGTAGGCGTCGGAGTCGGTGGCTCCCAACCGCATCGCCGCCTCGTCGATCGCCTCCTGGAAGCGCGGCGGCAACGGCGTCTTGGTCGTGGTGTCGGCGTCGCGGGCGACCACCATCGAGGGCAGGTCGCGCCAGAAGGTGATCTGGTACTCGGTCACGGCGGCCAGGGTAGCGGCGACAGCCGCCGGAACGGCGCAGGCGCGTCCCTCTCCTCAGCCGTAGGTGTCGCGCGGACCGCGGCCGTCCGAGGTGCGGATCCGGCCCTTGTTCCAGGACGGTGCGGACGGGCCCTTGATCACCAGTCGCGTGACGACGCCGTCGCCGAGCTCGGCGGCGAGCTGGACGAGCAGGCGAGGGGCCAGCAGTCGAAGTTGGCTGGCCCAGGCGGTCGAATCGGCCACCACGGTCAGGACGCCCTGATCGAAGGACAGTGGCCGGGCGTGCTGGGCGATCTGCTCGCCGACGATGGCGGGCCACCGTCCGATCGCCCCGCCGACCGCCACCGCCTCCTGCCAGCCGAGCTCGCTCACCAGCCGGTCCACCGAGGCCTTGAACGGCTGCGGATCCCGTCCGTCCGGGCGCGCACCGGACATCTCGCCCGGAGTGCGCCGCCGCTTGGCCCCGCGCCGAGCGGTCTGCCCGGGACGGAGCCCCTTCTGGCTCGCCGCCACTCTGGCGCGCCCCAGGGTCGCCCGGATCAGATCGGCGCCTCGGGAGGCATCGGCCGGTTCGCCCGGAAGAGGAGTGTTCTCGTCAGCCATCACGCGCTTCCACGAGCTGATTCACCCGACCGGCTCTCGTCCCGCCAGCTCGTCGTCGGCCCACCTGATCCGCCGGGTCTGGGTGGCCACCTGGACGACGAAGGCGAACGCGGCGATCAGCGCCGCGATGCCCGCCGCCAGCGCCGGATTCGTGCTCATCCCACCGAGAGTCATGCCGGCGGTCGTGATCGTCAGGACGAGGTAGGCGGCCGCACCCGCGACGGCGACCGCCGACACCAGGGTCAGCACCCGCGCCAGCCAACGCCGGGTCACCGCGATCCGGCGACGGTGGTCGGGTGTCGCCCCGGAGACGCGGTACTTCTCCCAGGCCAGCCGGAACTCGACCTCCGCGCGGGTGCGTCCGGCCTCCGCACAGGCCTTCTCCAGGCGCCGGCGCTGGAAGATCATGGCGACCACCATCCACCCGCCGAAGACCACCACGCAGGCCTGGACGATGTCGGCCTTGTCGGTGACGATGCCGAAGACGACCCCCGGGGTCATGAACACCAGCCCTGCGACCAGCAGCTGGTTCATCCGCTGCCGGGCCACCAGCAACGGCTGCAGCACCGCGGCCTCGTCAATCCTGGACTGTCGCTTCTCCCACGTCCTCTGCTTCTTCGCCCTCTGTCTCGACGACTTCGACGCCATCACCAGCCAACTCCTCCGACCCGTCCGTGCCGATGACGTTACCTTCTGGGCGCTCGTCGCCGCGGGCCTCACCGGCGGGCTCGCCGATCCGTCCGTTCCCGATGTGGACGACCCCGCCGGTCAGGCCGGCCGGCACATCCTCGGCGACGGCCGCCGTGACGATCACCTGCTGGGCGCCGCGCACCGCCGCCGCCAGCCGGTCCCGGCGACCGGCATCCAGTTCGGCGAAGACGTCGTCCAGGATGAGCACCGGATCGCCGCCGTCGTCGTCCCGGCGCAACAGCTCGAACCCGGCCAGGCGTAAGGCCAGGGCGAACGACCAGGATTCCCCGTGACTGGCGTATCCCTTCGCCGGCAGATCGCCCAGATTGAGCACGAGATCGTCGCGATGGGGGCCGACCAGCGTCTGCCCCCGCTCGAGCTCGGCCGACCGCACCTGCGTGAACCGCTCGGCGATCGCCGCCGAGAGCTCGGCACGGGTCGGCAGGGTCGCATCGGCGGCGACGGCGCCGGCGAGGTCGAGCACCGGCTCCAAGCTGCCGCGATAGGACAGCACAGCTTCGCCCGCCCCGCCGGAGACCGTCCGGTAGGCGTCGGCGACCAGCGGCCCGAGGCGCTGCACGAGGAAGAGCCGGGCGGCGAGCAGGTCCGCCCCGAACTGGGCCAGCTGACCGTCCCAGACGTCCAGCGTCGCTTCCACGGTCGCGCCGGCCGCCTCCGCCGCACTGGCCACCCGGGCCCGGCCACGGCGCCCGCCGCGGGTGGACGACTGCCGCAGCAGCGTGTTGCGTTGCCGCAGCGCGCGGTCGTAATCCGCCCGGACCCCGGCGAACCGCGGCGCCAGCAGGATCAGCAACTCGTCGAGAAAGCGCCGCCGCCCCTCCGGATCGCCCTTGACCAGCGCCAGGTCCTCCGGCGCGAAGAGCACCGTGCGCAGATACCCGAGGACGTCGCGCGGTTTGACCGGCGCCCGATTCAGCCGAGCGCGGTTTGCTCTACCCGGGGTGATCTCGACTTCGACGAGGACCTCGCGGTCACCGCGGACGACCGCGGCGCGGGCGATCGCCCGCTCGGTGCCCGCCCGTACCAGGGGAGCGTCGGTGGCCACCCGGTGACTGGAGAGGCCGGCCAGATAGCCGATCGCCTCGACCAGGTTGGTCTTGCCCTGTCCGTTGCGACCGAGAAGGATCGTGATCCCGGGGGAGAGTTCGAGTTCGGCGCTCGGGTAGTTGCGAAAGTCGACGAGGGACAGATGCCGGACGTACACCGGTCGCGTCTACCGCCCGGATCTCACGCCTGGGGCGCGCTGTGTACCGCGTGCCCACCGAACTGGTTGCGCAGCGCGGCGACGGCCCGCATCGCCGGCGAATCGTCCTGCCGGGACGCGAAGCGCGCGAACAGCGCCGCGCTGATCACCGGCATCGGGACGGCGTTCTCGACGGCCTCCTCGACCGTCCACCGGCCTTCGCCGGAGTCGTCCACATAGCCCTTGAGGTCGTCCAGCTCGGGGTCGGCGTCGAGCGCACGGACCAGCAGATCAAGCAGCCACGACCGGACGACGGTGCCTCGCGACCAGGCCTTGATCGTGCCGGCGACGTCGGTGACCAAATCTTTGGCCTCGAGAAGCTCGTATCCCTCGGCGTACGCCTGCATCAGGCCATACTCAATACCGTTGTGCACCATCTTGGCGTAATGACCGGCTCCAACCGGGCCGACGTGGACGAAGCCGTCCGCGCGCTCGCCCTCGGGCCGCAGAGCGTCGAAGACCGGCATGCAGGTCTCGACGTCGGCCGCCGCGCCGCCGCACATCAGGCCATAGCCGAACTGCTTGCCCCAGATCCCGCCGGATACCCCGCAGTCGACATAATGGATGCCCCGATCACCGAGCTCCGCGGCGTTGACCGCATCGTCGGTGAACTTGGAGTTGCCACCTTCGACGACGATGTCCCCGTCGCCCAGCAGGCCGGCCAATTCGGAGATCACAGACCGGGTGACAGCCCCCGCGGGCACCATCACCCACACCACTCGCGGACCCTCGGCCGGCAGCGCCGCGACC
>JBDIAG010000260.1:0-6434 GCA_039812305.1 Actinomycetales bacterium
CGGGTGGCCGGGTGGCCGGGTGGCCGGGTGGCCGGGTGGCCGGGTGGCCGGGCGCGCCCGTCCCGGACGTCAGCTGCGGTTGAAGCTGGCCGGATCCGGTCCGGTGCGACCACCCCGGTCGAGAACGGTCAGCGCGTCCATCTGCTCGGCGGTGAGCTCCAGATCGAGCACGGCCAGGTTCTCGGCCAGACGCTCCGGCTTGGTGGTGCGGGGGATGACCACGTGGCCGAGCTGCAGGTGCCACCGGTAGATCGCCTGCGCCGGTGTGCAGCCCACCTCGGCCGCCACCTTCGCCGCCACCGGGTCGTCGATCAGGCCGGCCCGGGCAGCCAGTGGACTCCAGTCCTCGGTCACGATGCCGTGCGCCCGATGGAACTCCTGTAGCTCGCTCTGGACGAGGTAGGGATGCAGCTCGATCTGGTTGAGGCTCGGATACTCGCCGAACTCGTCATGAAGCCGCTGCAGATGATCGACGTTGAAGTTGCAGACGCCGATCGCCGTGGCCCGGCCCTGCTCGCGCAACTCGCGCATCGCCCGCCAGGTGTCGACGTACAGGTCACGCGCCGGGGTGGGCCAGTGAATCAGGTAGAGGTCGACGTAGTCAGTGCCCAGCTTGGACAGGGACTCCTCGAACGCCGCCAACGTGCGGTCGTAGCCCTGGTCGGAGTTCCACACCTTGGTCGTCAGGAAGATGTCCTCCCGCGGCACGTCGGAGGCCGACAACCCACGCCCCACGCCGGATTCGTTGCCATAGAGCGTCGCCGTGTCGATGCTGCGGTATCCCAGTCGCAGGGCCTCCTCGACCAGCGAGCCGGTGATCTCGTCGGGCACTTCCCAGAAACCCACACCCAGTTGCGGCATCGCCACGCCGCCGGTCAGCGTCACAGTCGGTTGCGTCATGACGACGAGCCTATGCGGCTCGCGGCGGCAGTTCCCAGATGGCGGTGGAGGCCCTGCTCGGATGGGGGCATCGCCAGTGGAGATGGAGTGAAAATCACTTCGCGGTGAGCAGATCCTGCGGGCGTGTCTGACGGCGGGATGAAATCCTGGTGACGTGGGATTCTTGATGGCCGGCGGAGCGCTGCCGGTGGCCGCGGCGGGGTTGCTCGTCGCGTTCGCCGTCTGCGTCGCCGTGGCGTGCCGACCGGGCCGCCGCGGCCGCTGGTGGCGGGTGCTGGCTCGCCTGCTGTGGGTGGTTGCCCTGCTCGGCGTCGGCTACCTCACCCTGGTGCTCACGAACCCGGGCGTGGGCGGGGTCAATCTGGTGCCTTTCGACACCATCCAGCGCCAGTTGCGCTACCAGAGCCTGTCGATGGCGTTGTTCAACATCCTCGGCAACGTGTTGGTACTGGCGCCGTTCGGCCTGTTGGCTCGTCCGGCCTTCGGCTGGGGCTGGCTGCGCACGACCGTCCTGGCGTTCGGCCTCTCCACCACGATCGAGATCCTGCAGGCGATCTCGGGCAGATCGCCTGACGTAGACGACATCCTGCTCAACACCGTCGGCGCCTCGCTGGCAGCCGTGCTCGCCTGGCTCGTGTTCGTCATTGCCCGCTGGCGTCAGCGAGAGGATGTCTCGCCGCCGAACGCGTCCCCACCGGCTGACTGGCCCGACTCGGTCACCGATTCGATGCCCGGGCCCCGGGCACCGTACGGCGACATCCTGCCGACCCGCCCCCTGCCCCTGGCCGACCGCCGCTGATCCCACCGGTTGTCCGCGCGCAGACTTGGAAAGGCGCACCGACCGCCGGAAGACGCACCGACCGCCCGCAAGACGCACCGACCGCCGACCGCCGACCGCCGACCGAGCCTCATCCAACCGGTTGTTCGCGCAGCAACCAGCAATGTGCCCAACAGCCAGCGATCACTGGCTGCTCGGCCCACAAATGGTCAACGCGCGACTACCCGGCCAGATGCGGCCCCGGACCAGCAGCACGGAAGCGCCACCAACGCGAGAAAGACGCCCCACCGACCAGCCAGCGGACGCCGCGAGTCACCTCATCCCTGGTATTCGTGCTCCGGGCCGGGGTAGATGCCGGCGTCCACTTCCTCGCGGAATCGCCTGACCGCGGAACCCAGATCGTCCGCCAGGCTGGCGTACTGCTTGACGAATCTCGGGACCCGTCCGCCGGTGTAGCCGGCCCAGTCGGTCCAGACCAGGAGCTGACCGTCGCAGTGCGGGCCGGCGCCGATGCCGAGCGTGGCGATGCCGATCTCCTTCGTCACCCGCTCGGCAGCCGGTGACGGCACCATCTCGAGCACGACGCTGAACGCGCCGGCCTCCTCGACCGCGCGGGCGTCCCGCAGCAACTGCTCCACGCCGGCCTCCCCGCGGCCCTGGATCACGTGTCCGCCGAAGCCGTGCTCACTCTGCGGGGTGAAGCCGATGTGGGCCATCACCGGGATCCCGGCCTGCACGATCGCCTTGATCATCGCCGCGCTGCGTTCTCCGCCTTCCAGCTTCACCGCGTGCGCGCCGGTCTCCTTCATGAACCGGATCGCGGTGTGCAGCGCCTCGTCCGGCCCCGATTCGTACGATCCGAACGGCAGGTCGGCCACCACCAGCGCACGTTTCGCCCCGCGCACCACCGCGGCGCAGAGCGCGATCATCTCCTCGGCCGTGACCGGCAGCGTCGTGTCGTATCCGTAGACGATGTTCGCGGCCGAATCGCCCACCAGCAGGAAGTCGACGCCGGCCTCGTCGAAGATCCGCGCGGACGTGTAGTCGTACGAGGTCAACCCGACGATCTTCGTCCCGGACTCCTTGGCCCGCCAGAAGTGCCGGACGCGCACTCGCTTCGGGCCAGATCCAACTCCACCGCCGTACGGGCCTGTCTCGCTCATGGCCCGAGACTAATCGGCCCCCGCGGCGTTGATCGCTTTGCGCGGTACATCACTTGATCGGCAACCGCTCTGGCACCGTCCAAACCGGCCACCCCGGATTCCCGCATCACCATGCTGCCGAGGCTGACCCGCACCGTGACGTTGCGCAACCGGACGGTCAGCGCGTCAGGCACCGTGGCCGACGGACCGGTCACCACCATGAACTCGTCACCGCCGGATCGACAGATCCGAGCCTCCGGCCCGAAATGTACGCGCAGCTTGTCGAAGACGGCGATGAGCACCTGATCGCCGATCGAATGGCCGTGGACGTCATTGACCATCTTGAACTGGTCGATATCCGCCACCACGATCAGTTCGCCCAACTGTGGCCGCTGCTCGGAGTCGAAGAGCCCGTGCCGGTTCAGCGCTCCGGTCAGCGGATCGTGCTGGGCGAGCAGCCGGTAGCGCTCCCCCAGTTCGCGCGTGTAGGCGAGGATCCGCAGGATCGGCAAGAGGATGAGCGGCGTCATGATCGACGCGGTCGTGATCGGGATGACGATGTTCTGCCACTGGAGGAAAGCCCGCGGCCCGGCCGTCGCCAGCACGAACAGCAGGCAGACCAGCTCGCTCATCACGCAGCCGACGACGGTCAGCACCGCGACGAGGCGCAGCCGTCCCAGCCGATCGTCCCAGTAGGCGACGAGGGCCTGCAGGCGGAGAAGCCAGCCGGGAGCGTCCGGCAGACTCTCGGCCGCCGCCCAGGCCGACTGGTCGGTCAACCGCTCCCAGGCGGCGGAAGCGCGATGGTTCGCTCGGGTTCCCGACCCGCTCGACGGCGGGTCCGAACCTGACCGGTTGCGTGGAGTGGACATGGGGTCGCTAACCTCCGCCTATGCCAGCCAACACTCCGACCCCCGCCTTCTCCGTCCGCGTGCGTGTGCGGATGGTAAACCGTCCAGGCATGTTAGGCCGAGTAGCGGTCGCCATCGGCGAGGTCGGCGCGAACATCACCGGGCTCGAAGGCTTCGTGGTGAAGACCTCGCACCTCGAGGACGACCTCATTGTCTACTGTGGCAGCGAACCCCACCAGCAGGAGGTCCGCGAGGCCATCTCGGCACTCGACGGGGTCGAGATCCTGGAGTGGGACGATCGCACCCATCAGCTGCACGAGGGCGGCAAGATCGAGGTGATCGGCACCTCTCCGCTGCAGGATCTCGACGATCTCTCGATGGCCTACACCCCGGGCGTGGCGCGGGTCTGCATGGAGATCGCCAGGAACACCGAGGCCTCGCACGAGTACACGATCCGCAAGAACACGGTCGCGATCGTCTCGGACGGCACGGCTGTGCTCGGACTGGGCGACATCGGCCCGTACGCGGCCATGCCGGTGATGGAGGGCAAGGCCATGCTCTTCAAGACCTTCGCGGGCGTGGACGCCTTCCCGATCTGCGTGAAGACCAATTCCGTGGACGAGATCGTCGACCTGGTGACGAAGCTGGAGCCGACGTTCGGCGGCATCAACCTCGAGGACATCGCGGCCCCCGGCGCCTTCGAGGTCGAGGAGCGACTGGTCGAGACCCTCGACATCCCGGTCTTCCACGACGATCAGCACGGGACGGCCATCGTGACCGTGGCCGCCCTGGAGAACGCTCTGAAACTCGTGGACAAGCGCTACGAGGACATCAAGGTGGTCGTCGCGGGCGTGGGCGCCGCCGGTGTGGCCGTCTCGAAGATGCTGCTGGGCGCGGGCGTGCGCAACCTCATCGGCGTCGATCGGCAGGGGGCGGTGCACACCGGACGCACCGGTCTCAACGCGTCCAAGCAGTGGTTCGCCGGCAACACCAACCCGGACCGGCTGGCCGGCACGATCACCGACGTCATCGCCGGCGCGGACGTGTTCATCGGCCTCTCCGGCCCGGACCTGCTGACCCGGGACGACGTCAAGTCGATGGCTGCCGATCCCATCGTCTTCGCGATGGCGAACCCGAACCCGGAGATCCGCCCGGAGCTGATCAAGGACGTCGCGGCGGTCATCGCCACCGGTCGCAGCGACTTCCCCAACCAGATCAACAACGTGCTGGCGTTCCCGGGGATCTTCCGCGGGGCCCTGGACGCCCGGGCGCGCCGGATCACCGACCGGATGAAGCTGGCCGCCGCCAAGGCGATCGCGGACGTGGTCGGCGCCCAGGCCCGTCCCGACTACATCATCCCGACCGTCTTCGACAAGCGGGTCGCGCCGGCGGTCGCCGAGGCCGCCCGTCTCGCCGCGATCCAGGACGGCGTCTGTCGCGACCGTTAATGGCAGATAAGGCCGGTCCGCGCTCCCGCCTGCCGATGGTCGGGGTCGGCCTCGTCCGACCAGGTAATCGCGCATTGACCCGTTGTCGGCCGACTGGCCGGCGATTGCCGGCCAGTCGGCCATTTCACGGGTCATTGCGCGCACAACCGGCTGCTCGCGACGGCGGGCGGGCAGACAGGCTTGCCGACGGCGCGGGCACGCGGGACGGCGGGCTTGCAGGACGGAGCAGGTAGGCAGAACGGCAGGCTTACCGACGGCGCGGGCACGCAGGACGGCGGGCTTACCGACGGCGCGGGTACGCAGACGCGCGCTTGCCGGACGGCGGGCTTTGACGGACGGCGCGGGCAGGCAGCAGGGCTGGGGCGGAACGGGAGACTTCAAGCACAAAAGGGTGAAATCGTCTCTTGAGGCATAGAGCGCCGGCCGCCGCTCCCGGCCTCAGGCCCCGTGGGCGAGGCGTTCGATGGAGTCCAGGATCAGACCGAGGGCGAAGTCGAGGTCGGCGTCGGGTGAGGCGGGTAGTTCGTACACGCCGGCCTCCCAGGTGCGGACCATCATCGGGTACCGGTCGAGGTCGAAGTGCGTGCTCCAGAAGTTGGCCCGGGCCTCCCAGAACTCGTCCGTGCTCTGCCCGGTCCGCAACGCCTCGGAGCGGTCGGACATCTCACGCCGGGCCATCCCGAAGATGTAGGACTCGAGGAGCGACGACACCCGCAGCCCGAGATCGAGCGAGAGCCCCGCAGCGGATGCCACCTGCAGGAGGTTCTCGCTGACGTCGAGCACGCCGGGGCCCAGCGGCAGCCGCCACAGATTGGAGTCGACCAGCCACGGATGCCGGCGGTACATCGCCAGCCCCTCCTTCGCGTGCCGCGCATAGCGCTCACGCCACGGCAGGTCGGCCGCCGGGATCGTCCGCTCGCCGTAGGCGCGATCGATCATCAGCTCGAAGAGCTCCGCCCGCCCCGGGACGTAGGTGTACAGCGACATCGCCCCGACCCCCAGCCGCCGGGCCAGCGCACGCATCGACAGTGCCTCCGAGCCGTGCTCGTCCGCGAGGGCGATCGCCTCGGCCACGATCTCGCGCAGGGTGAGCTTCTGCCGCGGACCGCGGGCGGCCGGCGCGGGCGGGTCCCAGAGCAGTGCGAGGATCCGCCGGCCCTCCTCGGTGCCCAGTTCCGGCGTCCCCCAGCCCACCGCTGTCGCGTCATGCGGCTGATCGCCCATGCCGCCTCCCTTCCTGGCCCGACCCGGCCCCACCGAGATAGCAGATACCGGCCACTACGTACGTCGTACGGTATAGAAGACCGGATCCGGC
>JBDIAG010000261.1:0-6427 GCA_039812305.1 Actinomycetales bacterium
ATCCCGATGCCCGAGCCGGCCCGGCGGGCGACCGTCTGCGCGACCCTCGCCGCGTCCACCTGCTCGGGTGTCGGGGAGAACAACCGGGCGTCGAAGACGCCGCCCTGCCGCTCGTCGTCCAGCCCGGCCACGAACGAGCGGTAGTCCACCGTCTCCAGCTCCCCGTCGACGCTGTCGCGCACCCGCACCTTCTCGCGCAGCCGGGTGGTCGCGCCCGCGTGGTCGGCGTCCAGCAGGCGCTCCAGCCGCACGACGAACGCCGACGGCACGGACCTGGCCGAGGCGTGCTCGGCCACCGCCCTGGACCAGGCGGTCAGCACCGACCCGGTCGCGTCGATGCGCGGATCGGACCACAGCAGATCCGGCTGTTCGCGCAGCTGGTACTGCCAGGATCCGAGCCCGCTGGGAAGAGCGGTCACGAACTGCTCGAAGCACTCGGTCAGCCAGCTCACGTCGTACAGCTCCCGGCGCAGGCCCTCGACCGCCTCCGCGATGGTCAACGGCTCCGCGTCGGCGACGCCGATCATCATGTTCCGCGGCAGACCGGGACCGACGAGGACGTCGCGCTGCTGGCTCTCGGCCACCCGCCCCAGCGGGGCGTGGGTGAAGACGGACAGCGCCCGCGACCAGTCCAGGAACTGCCGGTAGGCACGGTTCAGCCGGCGGCCGTCGCGCACCGCCTCGGCCAGGTGCTGGGCGAGGATCGTGGCGCGGCGGGCATCGTCCTCGCGCTGATGGAGGAGAGCGAAGATCTCCTGCTGGTGCCGCATGAACACGCGCAGGCTCACCCCGAGCCACCCCCCGGCCAGGGCCAGGCAGATGATCAGGCCCATCCACCAGTCCAGGGGCCCCTTCCAGGTCAGCACGACGGTGAGGATGCCCAGCACCGCGGCGACCGCCGCGGTGGCCAGCAGACCGCGGGCCAGTTTGCGCTGGCGATCCTCGGTGTCGGGCGGCAGGGCCACCTCGGCCGAGGCCTTGCGCAGTTCGCTGTTGAGGGACGAGATCTCGTCGAAGGTCTTCAGCAGATCGTCGCTCAGCCGCTTTCCCACGTGGCCGGAGTAGCCGTCGACGGAGGCGACCCAATCGGCCAGCGCGCGGCGTTGCTGGGCGACCGCCTCGGTGAGCTGGCCGTGCTCGCGCGGCAGCGCGGCCAGCCGGGCGTCCAGGCGCCGGGCCCGGATCAGATCGAGCCCGTCGATCTCCCATCCGGGCAGGTAGGCGGCCACGTCGGGGGACAGCCGGAAGCCCTGCCCGGGCGCCGGGGCGACCCGGGCGGTGGTGCAGACGACGGCGCGTGAGTTGCCGACCTCCAGGAACCGCAGCCCGGCCGACCGCTGCCCGGCGTCGAGCAGGGTCAGGCCACCGTCGATGTAGTCGCGCCAGAACGCGCCGAGGTTCTCCACGCTGTGGCTGGCGGCCCGATCCCCGATCCGGTCGGAGAGCTGGTCCAGCGCCGAATCCAGATCCTCCGGCGGTACCGGCCGGCCGTCGGCGCCGACGCCGCCGACGACGACCTGATAGGCGGAGTCCCCCGAGCCGAAGACGAATCCACCCACCTCGCGGGCGATCACCGCCTGCGTCTTGCGGGCCAGCATCGCGACGAACGTGCGCGGCGCGTTGCGCAGGGCCGCGAAGAAGAAGCTGAAGAACATGCCGAGCGCTTCCATCGCGCCGATCCGGCGGGGCGGTGTGCGCGCGGGCCAGGAGCGGGTGCCGGCCAGCACGTTCGGATGCTGGTCGAACAGCTGCCGGGCCATCCCGATCGCGGCATCCAGCTCGTCGTCCACCACGTGCACCGGCCGGCCGCTGACCTGGGGAACCGGGTATCGCTCCGCGACGTCGGTGGTGCGGACCAGCACCTCGTGGGTGATCGCCTCGGCACCGACGAACCGGGTGAACGTGCGGGCCGCGTACGCCTGGGCGCCGGGCAGATACGGGTGCTCGTCGAAGATCGACTCGGTGTGGCCGGTGAGCATCCCGAGCAGCCCGCAACAGGCCGCCACCGGGTGGGTCAGCGACACCGGGTCGTCTCCGGCCGCCCGCACCGGCGCGATGCCGGCCGAGGGCGCGGCGGAGTTCTCCGGAGCGATCACGACGTTGTGCCAGCCCTCCCAGGCGGTGGCGGGCTCGCTCCAGGAGAGGCTGGCGTCGTCGCGGAACTGTGGTGCCAGCAGGTGCACCGCGACCGAGCGCACGTTCGGCAGCACTTGGGTGATCGCCTGGCGCAATCGTGCCGCCTCGGCCTCCTCCACGTGCGGGGCCAGCCGGGGCAGATCCAGCACGCCGACCCGGAGCAGCTCGACGTCGTGGCGGGTGGCCAGCTCGTCGGTCAGCAGTACCCGGCGAGCCCCCTCCGGCCCGATCCGCCGGGCGGTCAGAGCCAGCCCGGTGACGTCCTCGACCGCGATCAGGAAGACCTCGTCGACGACGCCGAGCGCCGCCCAGTCCCGCAGGATGTCGGTGACGGCGACCTCGACCGGACGCCGCGCCAGCAGCACGGTGACCCTGGGCTTGGTACTAGACATCGATGGCCCAGATGTCCGACCGGTCGGTGCCGCCCTCGCCCGCCTGTCGCAGTGCGCTCTCCGCGAGCACCAGGAGCTGATCGAGGGCGTCGACCACCAGCGGCGAGATCTCCACGATGAGCGGCTCCTGGACAGCCTGGTCGGCGCTGCGCAGCCGCTGCCGGCCGGCACCGTCGAGGAAGGTGTCGCGGTAGCTGTCCCGTAGCCGGGTCAGCCAGCTGGTCAGGGCGTCGTGCCGATCCGCCGCGGCGAGGTACTTGTCCTTGAGGATCCCGGACGGCTCGCCCGAGGGCCATCGGCCGTCGGTGTACCAGGAGGAGATGAGATCGGTGCCGGCCAGCAGCTCCACCCCACCCAGCCGGGGCTGGTCCACCGAGTTGTCGTAGTAGGACCGCAGCACCCGGTACGGCTCCAGCGCCGCCAGCGTCGGATCCTGATTGCACGCCGCGATCGCGAAGCAGTGACTGGCCAGGACGACCGCCAGCCAGTCGTGAGCCGAGGTGGGCACCCGGTCGAGCGAGAGCAGCAGGGTCGGGAACTTCACCCAGCGCCCGGCCTGCGGGTCGAACACCCGCACCGGCCCGGTCTCCTTGACCGTGGCCGGATGCTGCACCAGCCCCAGGGCCCGGCCCAGGTACCAGCCGGCGATGGTGGCCTGCAGGTCCTCCGTCGCCATCCCCACCGCGGCCGGCAGCGGCCTGGTCCGCTTCCACTGCCAGATCTGGCGCAGGTACTCCGGGGAACTCGCCGTCCACCGCTGGTGGATCGGATGCAGGAGGGAGGCGAAGACGAGCGGCGAATACTTCGGGTACGCCCCGAACAGAGCGATCCGAGCGCCTCGGGCACCGCCGGACCCCTGGTCGCCCTTGGAGAGTGCCTTGGTGAAGGCGTCCACCGAGCTCTTCTCCTCCAGCTGCGGATCGTTGCGCAGCCGATGGGCGATCGCCGCGGCGGTCGGGTCGGAGTCGACGAGACCCACCTCCGAGAAGGAGTACTCGTAGCGCACGTCCTGCCCGCCGTGCAGGGCCTGCACCATCTGCGGACTGACCCCGACCAGCGGCCGGGCCAGGGCCATCGCCTCGAAGAAGGTGCGGATGAACCGCTCCTGCCGGTCGGCCCGTTCGGCATCGGCCAGTCGTGGATCGTTGAGGTAGTCCGACAGCGACTGCCGGGAGAACACGGTGAACGGCTGGCCGGGACGATCCAGCCACAGCCGGGCCCGATCCAGCACCTCGCGGGTGCTGACCGCCAGCCGGTAGCGCGGCCGGCTCGCCGGCGTCGGCGTGCGGTCACCGGAGTTGTGACTGAGCACCTGCGCCCGCCAGCGGGCGGCCCGGGTGAGGATCTCGATCTCGCCGATCCGGCCGCCGGTGGTCTCCCAGCGCCCGCGGATCACCTCGAACCGCACCTGGCGAACGGCGTCGGTGTACACCCCGGCGGCGGCCGGGACGCTGGCCTGCACGTCGGCGGCGAACTGGGACGGGAACTCCGCCGAGGAGGTGACCAGGACCTCGTTGACCGCCTCGTCGAACCGGGCCGGGGGCGCGGCCGCCTCGGTCGGCCAGTCCCGATACGTGGTGGAGACGACATGGGCCAGCCCGGCCTGTGAGGCGGCCTTCGTGGTGGCGTGCTCCAGCTCGACCAGGCCGTCGCTGGCCGCCGACTCCAGGGCGGTCAGCACGTCGTTGGCGAACGAGGAGAGCACCCGCGCCCCCAGGCGGGCGGCGTACCGCACCGCGTAGCCGCGGGTGGAGGCCATCAGGTTGCGGGAGACCTCGGTCACCAGCGGGTGGCCCGGGCCGACCTCGGTGCGGCCGAGCTGATGCACCCTGGTCTCCAGACCGGCGTCGACGGACACCGGATCGAGCTCCACCGCGCCGGCCTGGGCCAGCGACTCGGCGAGCCCTTCGCAGTAGGCCCGCAGCCTGGCCGTGAGCGCCCGGGCGTAGGGCAGCCCGTACCGGGCGGCGGCGTCGCAGAACTGGGTCTGCACCGACTCCTCCAGGCGGGTGGCCCAGGACTCCGCCCAGGCGTACACCCGCTCGTCGACCATCTGCCGGATGCCGGAGCGGGAGGCCGCCAGCCGGGACGCGACGATGCCGTACCAGTGCAGGGCGGGCCCGCCGTCCTTGCCGATTGCGGTGAGCACATCGGCCAGGGAGACCCGGGCGATCGGCTCGACCACGGAGTCGGGGAACGCCTCGGTCTGGAACCACTGCCCGGTGCCTTGCCCGGGGTGGCCCAGGCCGATGCCGGGCAGCACGTAGGGCAGCTGGGCGTCGATGAGGGCGGCGAGCTGTTCGGTGTCCGGCAGCTGCGACCCCGGATCGCGGTGACCCGCCATCAGATGGTCGACCGCGAGGCGGGACAGGCGCTGGGCGGCGTACTCCTCGTACCGATCGCGGCCGAGGCTGACCGAGGCGTACCCCATCGAGCCCCAGGTGAAGTCGGCCGGGCTCTGGGCCCAGCCGAGGTGCCGGGTGTCGGTATCCGCCGGGTTGCGGTTGGCCAGGATCCGGTTGACGTAGTTGTCGGTGGCCTGCTCGGACATCATGATCCCGGCCAGTGCGCGGCCGAGGCCGCGATAGATGCCGTGCATGGTGCCGTCGCCGAAGATCGCTCCGTCGCCGCCCACCATGGCGCCGATCGGGAACACCCGACCGAACGGGGCGGAGTCCATCCCGACCTGCGGCAGCCCCTGGGCGGCCAGCATCTCCTGCTCCAGCGGCTCCCCGGTGCGGGCGGCCGCCGCGATGATCTCCCCGAGCGACCCCAGGGCGTTGCCCTCGACGCCGGAGCGCGCGGATTCGGGGAGCTCGTTGAACACGTCGGCGGTGTAGAGGAAGAGACCCAGGTTCGAGGACTCGATCCCGTGCAGCTTGCCCACCAGCCGGCAGGCGTCGAGGAAGATGCCGGCCCCGGCGCCGCCGGCCATCGACGACACCACGATCGGGATCACCGCCTGGTTGCCGGAGTGCAGGCGTGACGGCATCTCGCCCCAGGCGGTGGGCTGCTGCAGCGCCTTGTACGCCGTGTCGAGCTGCTCGTGCATGACGCGCAGGTACGGCAGCGTGAGCATCCGGCCGATGGCTCGGTACTGGCCCGCGCCGTTGGTGACCGGGACGTTGTTGGCCTTGCGGGGATCCGAGGGCGCCCACCCGATCAGGCTGGGCAGGGCGTGATTGCGCTCCATCCGGGCGGCCACCGATCGCCAGGTGGCCAGGTAGGAGTTCTGCGGCGAGGAGACCGAGACGTAGCGGCCACCCAGATCCGTGATCGACCCGAGCGTGCCCGGCCCGACATCCGGCGTCGCGGGGGCGTCGATGTGCACGAACTGCCAGGCGGCCGGCAGCGAATCCACTCCCAGGTGACGAAGATCGGCCCGAAGCTGATCCATGAGGTAGCGCAGAGTGGCGCCCCCGGAGCCGCCGCACCCCACGATCAGGAACTTCTGTAGTGGCATCCGCCGTCTCCCCTGTGGCTCATATCCGGTCCTCTTCCACCTTCGATGCAGCCTACGTGCCAGCACTGACAATGGTCGTGGATCCGCTGACAACGCGGATCGGCTGTCCCGGCTCCGACGTCTGCGGGCCGCATCGAAGCCCCGTTGTAGTATCCCCGATCATTCCCGCCTGAGCGGACGTTTCTCCGGTTCCGGCCGGTGTGCGACAGGCCCACGCAGCGTTTATTTCCCGGCGAGCCCTTACTTCCCGGCGGGCCCTCACTGTCACCAATCGTCGTCGACCGGACGAGGGGGCCCCGGCTGCGAGGCTGGCCCGGACCCTGCCGGATTGCCGCCGAAGCCGCCCGCGGCACCGAAGCCGCCGTGGCCGCCGGTGGACCCGGGGCCGCCGGTGGACCCGGACGGTCGCCATGGTGTCGCCGGCACGTCCCAGTCC
>JBDIAG010000262.1:0-6378 GCA_039812305.1 Actinomycetales bacterium
GGCGAAGTAGATGTGCTGGTCGATGCTGATCGCCGCCACGAGCGCCATGATCGCCACGAACGACTCGGTCAGCATGCCGCCGTAGCCGATGAGGCGCGCCTGGCTCTCCTTCTCCAGCAGTTTCGGCGTCGTGCCCGAGGAGATGAGCGCGTGGAAGCCGGACAGGGCACCGCAGGCGATGGTGATGAACAGGAACGGGAACAGCGAGCCGGCGAACGCCGGACCGGTGCCTTCCCGTCCGAAGTGGGTCAGGGCCGGCATCTGCACGATCGGCGCGGCGACCAGGATGCCCAGCGCCAGCAGCATGATCGTGCCGACCTTCATGAAGGTCGAGAGGTAGTCCCGCGGCGCGAGCAGCAGCCACACCGGCAGCACCGACGCGGCGAAACCGTAGATGCACAGGAGGATCGCCAGCGGCAGCGGAGCGAACGTGAACGCCTCGGCCCAGGCCGGATTGCCGGCCACCCAGCCGCCGCCGATGATCGCGGCGAGCAGCAGGACGACGCCGATCGCCGAGCACTCCATCACCGCGCCGGGACGCAGGAAGCGCAGGTAGATGCCCATGAAGAGGGCGATCGGGATCGTCATCGCGATCGAGAAGACACCCCACGGGCTCTCCGCCAGGGCGCCGATCACCACGATGCCGAGGACGGCGATGATGATGATCATGATCGCCAACACGCCGATCAGGGCGGCCGCGCCGCCGATCACGCCGAGTTCGTCCCGCGCCATCTGCCCGAGACTGCGGCCCCGGCGGCGCATCGACAGATGCAGCACCATGTAGTCCTGGACGGCGCCGGCGAAGACGACCCCGATGATGATCCACATCGTGCCGGGCAGGTAGCCCATCTGAGCCGCGAGCACCGGGCCGACCAGCGGGCCGGCACCGGCGACCGCGGCGAAGTGGTGCCCGAACAGCACCCGCCGGTCGGTCGGCATGTAGTCCTTGCCGTTGTCCAGTTCCTCGGCCGGCGTCGCCCGGCGGTCGTCGGGTTGCAGCACCCTGTCCTGGATCACGCGGGAGTAGAACCGGTAGGCGATGAGATAGGTGGCCACCGCGGCCACCACGAACCAGACCGCGTTGATCTGTTCACCCCGGATCACCGCCACCATCGTCCAGCCGGCCGCCCCCAACAGGGCGATCACGGCGAAGACCACCCGGTTCAGCACCGACCGCGGGGGCGGCTCGAGGACCCCCACCGGCGGCCGGTCGGGATCGGTGTAGAGCAGACTCACGCCGCTTTCGGTCTCTGTCCTGCCGGGTGATTCGGACCTGGGCGATGTCGACATCCACGCACTCCTCTCCGAGGTGCGCCGACCCCCTTGCCGGCGCACGTTTCTGGAAGCTACGCCGTAGGTAGGACAATGGGGAGTTGGGCGGGTGAAATGGGGTGGATCGTCACCGGAATGTTGCGTCGCGCCCGTCGGGACCGTGGGTGGCAGTCGTGTTCGGGTGGTGTGGTGGAAGCTGCTACCCTTGTCCACAGGTTGAGGTGTTTCTTCGTGCCGAGACGCGGTCTGGTGTGTGTGGTGATCGCGAAGGGGCGGGGAATCGCCTCGGCTCGCAAAGCGGAGGTCTCCTCCCACCCGCATCCACCGAGAGGTGGTCGGGTTCAGGTCGGCAGGTGCAGTCCGTCGCAGCCCACCCGAGTGGGCGCGAGGGAGTCCTTGCCGTCCTACTGGACCTCCGGTGAGCGGCCACTTGGCTACCCAACGCATGGGCAACCGTCCATGCGCCGCACACCATCAGAGGAGAACCACATCACCGAGCCGCGTATCAACGACCGGATCCGGGTGTCCGAGGTGCGTCTCGTCGGCCCCTCCGGCGAGCAGGTGGGCATCGTCCGGGTCGAAGACGCCCTGCGACTGGCCGCCGAGGCCGACCTTGATCTGGTCGAAGTCGCGCCGAACGAACGTCCGCCCGTCTGCAGGCTCATGGACTACGGCAAGTACAAGTACGAAGCCGACATGAAGGCCCGTGAGGCGCGCAAGAACCAGGCCAACACGGTCTTGAAGACGATCCGGCTGCGGCTGAAGATCGATCCGCACGACTACGAGACCAAGCGTGGCCAGGCGTCGAAGTTCCTGGCAGCCGGCGACAAGGTCAAGGTCATGATCATGTTCCGTGGTCGCGAGCAGTCCAGGCCCGAGCAGGGCTACCGACTGCTGCAGCGGATCGCCGGAGACCTGTCCGAGGTGGGCTACGTCGAGAGCTCGCCGCTGCAGGACGGCCGGAACATGACGATGGTCATCGGCCCGAACAAGAAGAAGTCCGACGGCCGCGGGGGGAGGGCGTCCGCTCGACGTTCGCGTCGGGACGACGACGCCACCCAGACGGCGACCGTCGAGAGCCCCGAAGAGGTTCAGCCCGACCAGGGCTGAACCGGTACCGAGAATCCCCGCCCCGGTGGCGGGTCCGAACCGAGCCCCCGGCTCGGCCAACCATGAGGAGAACGGCAGCCATGCCGAAGAACAAGACCCACAGCGGGACGAAGAAGCGGGTGCGGGTCACCGGCTCCGGCAAGCTGATGCGTGAGCAGGCCTTCGGCCGGCACTTGATGGAGCACAAGTCGAGCCGGCGCGCACGTCGCCTGTCCGACGACGTCGCTGTCGCCAAGGCCGACGTGCCCAAGCTGCGCAAGCTGCTCGGCCGCTGAGCTTCGGCCCATCGCCGGTTCACCGAGCCGTACGTGCGCCGAGGAGCGCCACGGCCACCGTCCAGTGGAGCAGGAACCCGCTGCCGACGACTGAACCGGCCTTCACCCACATCGTCCGTCGCGCCATGGCGCGACCCAATTGACAGGAGAATCACGTGGCACGCGTGAAGCGGGCGGTCAACGCCCAGAAGAAGCGCCGGGAGACCCTCGAGCGGGCCAGCGGCTATCGCGGTCAGCGGTCCCGGCTGTACCGCAAGGCCAAGGAGCAGGTCACCCACTCGCTCGTCTACTCCTACCGCGACCGCAAGGCGCGCAAGGGAGACTTCCGCCGGCTGTGGATCCAGCGCATCAACGCTGCGGCCCGCGCCCACGGCATCACCTACAACCGCTTCGTGCAGGGTCTGAAGGCCGCCGGCGTCGAGGTCGACCGCCGCATGCTGGCCGAGCTGGCCGTCAATGACGCGCCCGCCTTCGCGAAGCTGGTGGAACTGGCCAAGGCCAACGTTCCGGCCGCGACCGACGCGGCCTGACGCCGCGTCCTGACGCGGTTCGCTCGAACTTCCCGAACGCCCGGATGACGGATCTGCTGACCAATCCCCGCAGTGAGCGGGTGCGGTCGGTGGCCCGGTTGTCCGGGCGTTCGGCACGCCGGCGGGCAGGTCTCTTCCTGGCCGAAGGACCGTCCTGCGTCCGTGAAGCCCTACGGGCCGGCGCGGCGCTGGAGGTCTACGCGACGGCCGAGGCCCTCCGTCGACACCCGGAGCTGGCCGGCCTCCGCGAGAATCCTCCGGACCTCACGTCGTCGGGTACTTCCTCGTCGGGCCGTGGGCGTCAGCGTCCGCGGCTGTGGGAGTGCTCGGAGGAGGTGCTGGCGGCGATGGCCGACACCGTGACGCCGCAGGGCGTGATCGCGGTCTGCCCCCTGCCGTCGGTCACCTTCGCCGACGTGCTGGCCGCGCGACCCCGGCTCGTCGCGGTACTGGCCCACGTTCGCGATCCGGGCAACGCGGGGACGGTGATCCGTGCGGCGGACGCCACCGGAGCCGACGCCGTCGTCCTCACCGACGCCAGCGTCGACCCGTTCAACCCGAAATGTGTCCGTTCCACCACGGGAAGCCTGTTCAGTCTTCCGGTCGTCGCCGGGGTGCCGCTGGGGGAGGCGATCGCCGGACTGAGGTCGGTCGGCTGCACGGTGCTCGCCGCGGACGGCGCCGGAACCTTCGATCTGGACCACCTGCAGGATGTGGCCGCGACCGGACTGTCGGGCGGGTGGAGGGGCGGTCCGGGACATCCGGAGGGCCTGGGTGCGCCCTCGGCAGGTCTACGCGCGCCCTCGGTAGGTCTAGGTGCGCCCTCGGAGAGCCTGGGTGCGCGGGGCGAGGCTCCGGGTGGGACACCGGATCTGGCCTCACCGACCGCCTGGGTCTTCGGAAACGAGGCCTGGGGGATGTCGGAAGCGGATCGCGCCCTGGCCGATGCCGTGGTCCGAGTGCCGATTCACGGCCGGGCTGAGTCCCTCAACCTGGCGATGGCCGCGACGGTGTGTCTGTACGCGTCCGCTCGCGCGCTGAACCCGCCGAACGCACCCGGCCACGCCCCGGCGTAGCACCGGACTCCGCTGGGCGTCCGTTCCGTCCGGGAATGAGTGGGTGTGCGCTGGCGTGGGCCGCCACGACGCTTTGTCCGGCGGGTCCCGGCCGTCCGCTCCGGACCTGCCTCGTTGGCCCGCCGTCCGGGCTCCGGCCGGCTCCGGTACCCAGCCGCTTGTGCGCTGAGCATCCCGTTGTGTGTCGACCAGCCAGCGATCGCTGGCTAGTGGACGCGTAAGTGGATGCTCGATCCTCGAGTGCGCGGTGCGGCCGGAAACCGCCCGGCAGGTGGTCCGGTAGATGGAGGCGGAAGTGTGCTGCGCTTTCAGCGCCTGGTGTGCGGGGTGCGGTAGGGCGAGCAGTCTCCGTGCCGCTCCGCCTGAGTCGCAAGGGCTCCGGCGGACAGCCCTCCCCGGCATGCGTCAGGGCATCGCGGATGGCCGGTTGGATGCTTCGGCATCCACCTATCAGCCGAACAGCCGGGGATCGCAGGCCATTCGGCTTACAACTGGATGCTGCGCACAGACATGGCTGGTCGACGCCGGGGCTGCGACGGCGGCCTGGGGGGCGTGCCGTACCACCGGGCGCTCAACTGGATGCCCGCGCACGGGCAGGACCGGTCCGACAGCCTGGCCAGGCTGTGACCTGAGAAATAATGGCCGGCCGTCCGGCACGATAGGTCGAGCCGCTCCGCTCGGTGGTCCTCCCGTTCTCGAGGGGACTCCGAGGGACCGGTCCGATCCCTCGCACGCGGCCCCCCAAATACGCTGTCCCAGAGAAGAGTCCACGTAGCTGAGAGCTGGCTGAACGCTGGCTGAGCGGCGAAGTTTGACCCGGTTCCCCACCCTCTCAATAAAGTGAGCCTCGCCTAACTTGGACGACCTTCCGACTGATTCGGGGGGTCGACGCATCGAGGGGTCTCTCAAGCATGAAGCCGCGTGTATTAGGAAGATGCGTGCCTGTTGTCCTGACAGCAGCACTTGCATTATTGGGGGTGGCTTCGCCTGCCTCCGCCGCAGTGGAGTTCGAGGTCAAGAAGACGCTCCTGCCGGAGAACTCCTACCAGATCGACTATTCGGCGCGGAACGACTCGCTCTGGGTCACGATCTCCAACGCCCACCTGCCCCCGATCTCGGAGTCGGAGATGCTGGAGCTCGATCCGGCGACGCTCGAGGTCAAGAAGTCCATCAAGCCTCGCAAGCTCGACGACGGCAGCTACGAAGCGGCGTACGGCATCGCCGTCGACGACGTGAACAACACCCTCTGGGTGGGCGCCACGCGCAGTGACGCGGTGGCCGTGTACGACCAGGCCACCGGCCAGCATCTGGCCTCCATCCCCGACATCGGTACCTGGCGGGAGTTCCGTGAGCTCGCCGTCGATCCGTCGGGCTTCGTCTACGTCAGCAACGTCTACGGCCACCAGATCGCGAAGATCGACGCCAAGACCTACGAGATCGTGAAGTGGATCGAGGTCGACGGGATGCCGATGGGCCTGGACTTCGACCCCGGAACCGGGACCCTGGTCAGCTCGACCCTCGACACCCACCAGCTCATCGTCGTCGACACCAAGAACGGCGATGCGGTTCGGCACTACCCGATCCCCACGGACCGTTCGTCCAACGTCGCCTACGACGCCAAGCGCAACCTCGTGTACGTGGCGTCCCAGGGCTCCGACGCCACGCCGGCGAACCTGGTCGTCGTCGACCCGGCCACCGGACGGGTGATCAAGGACGTCCCGACCGCGAGCGGTTCGCTGACGGTCGACATCCTCGGCGATCTCATCTACGTGGGGAACTTCTTCGCGGGCTCGCTCTCGGTGATCGACGCCAACACCCTGGAGACCGTGGACACGATCGCCGGCGGCCATCCCAACCACATCGCGGTTGCGGACGGGTCGGTGTTCGTCGTGGACCACGTGCCGGGCGGCCCGAACTACCTCACCCGGTACACGCCCGTCGGGGGCGGGACGGACCCCGGCCCGACCGGCCCGGGCCCGACGGATCCCACCGACCCGACTGATCCCACCGATCCGACGGATCCGGTGACGCCGGGTTCGCAGAAGGGGATTGCGGTGGATGTGACGGTGTCGCCGGTGGCTGGTGATGGTCAGTTGTCGTTGACTGTTGCTGGTG
>JBDIAG010000263.1:0-6372 GCA_039812305.1 Actinomycetales bacterium
AGCGGTGGCATTGCGTGCCCAATGGCAGCGTTGTGCACGTCGTTGCGCAACCGTTCAGCGCGGATCGCGGCCATTCGGCGCCGGAGACGGTGCCCGGCCCACCCCAGCGCCCGGCACCAGCCGGCGGACACGACGTCCCAACCGCAAAGCTCAGCGCGCGGTATGAACGCTTGTGGCCGAACGTTGTGGCCGCCGTCCCTCACTGCCACCGGACGGTCTTCTGCGACAACTCTCGCGACGACGGACCGCACGAGGTCGCCGCTTACCGGCACGGGGTTGCCGACTACCACGGGGTTGCCGACTATGGGGCGCGCTGGCCTCGATGGCTCCCGAACCACTGCTCGCACTGTGAGCCGCGACCAACTGCAAGATCAACGACGCGCAATATCGGTCGAAGACGCTGCAACCGGCAACCCGGATGACAGCACGCCTCGACGACCCGGCGATTGCCTCCAGATAAGCGCGAGGCATCCAGATAACGGCTCAACGGCCGGACATCGCCGGATGCCCGGCAGTCAACCGGATGCCCGGCCTCGTTCCGGATGCCCCGGCTCTCAGCCGGCTGCCCGGGCATCCGCCCTGCCCGGCACCTGCCCTGCACTCGCCCTGGGCGGCGAAACGCCCGTCCGCTGCCCGACGGAGGCTGGCGATCGGCGCCACCAGCCACCCCCCGCAACGACGAGCGGCAACGGTAGACACCCACAGGTCACCTAGCAGACGCACGACCGCGACCATTCGGCACCCACCGCGACCACACGCAGACGTCCCCGGCCGTGACCACTCACCAAGCACGCCGATATCGGACGGCACACGTCTCCGCATTCACCGATGGCCCGCCCTCACCAGCGACTCCGCTAGCGCTCCGGTCTAGCTGGCGATGAAGACCGGCTCGTCGACGGGCCAGCCGCCGCGCGGCGGGCGCAGGGTGAACAGCGACTTGCCCGCCCGGAACGCGCTGTACCCGGCGAGCAGAGCCAGGACGGTGCCGGCCTTGGCCTCCTTGCCGGCGCCGCGCTTGTCCTCGCGGAGCCCGAGCAGGTAGCGCCGGGTGGCCAGCGCCGGAGCCCCGCTGCTCAGCCCGATCGTCTCGACCATCTGCTCGACGAAGAACCGGTCGGCGACCGCCGGGTCGCTGGCGACCGCCCGCGCCGCGTAGTGGGTGGCCGCGAACGGGGCGAGCTGGCACGGCAGCAGGTTGCGGTTGCGGTAGGCGAGGTCGACGGCCTCGTCGAGACCCTCGTGCACCTGCACCCAGTAGACGATGTCGTCCCGGCTGTAGCTGGCCGCGAAGCCGCCGCCCTTGAGCAGCCAGTTCACGATCGGCACCGTGACGGCCAGCTGGGGGCCGTGCTTGAAACCCTTGACCTTGAGCGCGTCGGAGGCGGTGCGGGCCGCCCCGGTGTCCACCGCGTCCTGCGCCTGCGGCTCCAGGCCGCGCACCACGTGCAACTCGACCGTACAGCCGGATTTCACGACCGCCTTCAGCCGGTGCTGCCCGTCGATCAGCCGCCCGTCGGAGTCGAAGCGGATCGGGTCGGCGGTGTAGAGCCAGCGCCCCTCCTGCATGGCGAGCGCGTACTCCTTGACCCGCGCCGGGCGGACCGATCGGTTCGCGGTGTTGTGCTCCAGCCACTGCCGGGCCAGTTCCGGCCCCACCGGCATCGTCTTGTGGGTGACCCGTCCCATTGTCGTGCACTCCCGTCTGCGGCACCCGTGCGTTCCCGATGCTAACCAGTAGAACGGCCACCACCCGGGACGACGCGCGCATGCGCGGAGGGAATGCCCTGTGGGATCGTGCACAGGCTATGACCTCATTCGCTCGGCGTGACCTGGACGATAATGGCGATGAGGCAGAGCGCCGAAGGAGCCAGATGACCGAAATATCGCAGACCCTCGACGACGTCGACTCGGTCATGGCGGCCTCGCGCGGATTCGTGGGCATCGCGGCCCGCTCGATCGGGCCGGCCCTCGACAGCGGGCTCACCCTGCCGCAGTTCCGCGCTCTGGTCACCTTGAGCAGGTACGGAACCCTCAGCGCAGGCGAGCTGGGCAACGAGCTGTCGATGCAGCTCTCCGGAGTCACCCGGCTGATCGACCGGCTGATCGCCGCCGGCCTGGCGCAGCGCAAGATCTCCGAGCAGGACCGCCGCCAGGTCGATCTCCGGCTCACCGCCAGCGGCCGGCACCTCGTCGACGAAGTGATGGCGCGCCGTCGGGAGGAGCTGCGGAAGATCCTCGAGAACCTCTCGCCGGAGCAACGCCGGGTCGTGGTCGACGGAATGCGCCTGTTCGCCGACGCCGCGGACGACGAATCCCGTCACGCGGTGCTGTTCGGCTGGTGAGGCTCGGGGCTCAGTCCTCCTCCGCCGGGGACTGCGGGATGCTCTGCCGGTCGAACGGCGTGCGCTGGTAGACGCAGTAGTTGAGCCAGTTGGCGTAGAGCAGGAAGGCGTGCGAGCGCCAGCTGACCCGGGGTGGACGGGACGGGTCGTCGTCCGGGTAGTAGTTCACCGGCACGGCCGTGTCCAGCCCCTTGGCGACGTCCCTCTCGTACTCGAGCTGGAGGGTGTCGCGCTCGTACTCGGGGTGCCCGGTGACGAAGACCTGACGCCCGTCCCGGCTGGCGGCCAGATACACCCCGGCCTCCGGCGAGACCGCGAGCAGGGTGAGCTCGGGTACCGCCCGGATGTCCTCGGCGTGCACGTCGGTGTAGCGGGAGTGCGGTGCCGGGAACGTCTCGTCGAACCCGCTCATCAGCCGGAACGTCGGGTCGAGCACCTCGTGGTTGAAGATGCCGAACATCTTCGCCGGCAGCTCGTGCTTGCCGATGCCGTAGTGCCGGTAGAGGCCCGCCTGGGCCCCCCAGCAGATGTGCATGGTGGAGAAGACGTTCTTGCGGCTCCAGTCCATCAGCTCGCACAGCTCGGGCCAGTAGTCGACGTCCTCGAAGTCGAGCAGCTCGACCGGGGCCCCGGTGATCACCAGTCCGTCGAACTTCTCGTCCCGCACCTCGTCGAAGGTCGCGTAGAACGTGCGCAGATGCTCGGGCGTGGTGTTGCGCGAGCAGTGCGACTCCATGTGCAGCAAGGTGATCTCGAGCTGGATCGGGGTGTTGCCGAGCAGCCGCAGCAGGTGGGTCTCGGTCGCCACCTTGGTGGGCATCAGGTTGACGATGGCGATCCGCAGCGGCCGGATGTCCTGGTGATAGGCGCGTTCCTGCGACATCACGAAGACGTTCTCGGCTTCCAGCGTGCGCCGGGCCGGAAGGTCACGTGGGATGTTCACAGGCATTGCTTGATTCTCCTCCAGTTCCGCACTCGGCCGGTTCCGCGCCGTGCTCGCTCGATCATGCCACCGGCCGGACGCGGGCCACACCGGGGCCGGTGGGGTGAAACGGCGTTGCACCGGTCAAGATCCCCGCCGACCCGGCCGATAACCAGCCGTGGCACTCTTACGCGACCCGGCCGAGCGGAGGATCCTGCTCGCCGGGGCGCTGGCGGTGGTGCTGATGGCGCTGCTCGGACCGGTCCGACCGATCCTGGCGAGCCTGGTGCCGGCCGTGCTGCTCGGCCCCTGGCTGGCGGTGGTGTGCTGGCGCCAGTACCGGGCGGCCGACAGTGAGCACCTGCGCCGCTCGGCGTTGTGGGTGGGTGTGGCGATGACGGCGGGCCTGAGCGCCATGCCGCTGATCGAGGTGTCGCCGAAGTCCTTCGCCGTCTCGTCGGCCGCCTTCCACGCGATGTGCGCGATCGGCTGCGCGACCTTGTCGATGCGCCGGATGACCGGCCAGCAGGACCCGCTGCTGAGCCGTCAGGTCGTCGCGGACGCCATCCAGATGTGGGTGGCCTCGTGCATGCTCATCCTGTTGTGGCTGGTGTTCCGCAACGATCAGACCGTTCTGTCGCCGTGGCTGGTCGGGATCGACGTCGTCGGTCTGTGCGGCCTGATCGCCATGGTCGGGGTCTCGACGGCCCGCGATCCGAACGTGGCGATCCGCCGGATGGGTCTGGGCGCCCTGGTCTGCCTGCTCGGCGCGCTGGGCAAGATGGTCGCGCTGCTGCAGTCCACGCCGTTGTGGCCGGCCGAGCTGATCACGGTGATCGGCTGGATGATCCTGGTCATCCATCTCGGCCGGTACCGGAACCAGCCGATCACCGCGCTCTCCTGGGCCGAGGCGGAGCGGGCCGGGGTCCGCTACCTCGGGGCCGTCAACCTCTGCCTGTACTTCTCGATCGCGGCCTCGCTGACCGCGGTGCGGCTGCCGTGGATCGTGGTGATCCTGCTCTTCCTCACCATCGCCGCCCAGGTCCTCCGCGAGCAGTTCCAACTGGAACGGACGATGGCGGTCGTCGCCGAGCAGATCCGGTTCGCCTCCCTCGACCCCCTCACCGAGTTGCCGAACCGGCGGGCCCTCCAGCTCTGGACGGACTCGCGACTGTCCTCGCCGGTCGACAACACCTCGGTCATCACCATCGATCTGGACGACTTCAAGGACATCAACGACCTCCTCGGCCACTCGGTCGGCGACCAGGTGCTGCGCACGGTGGGCCGGGCGCTGCAGCGCAGCCTGCAGTCCCGCAGCGCGACCTCCTACCGGGTCGGCGGCGACGAGTTCACGATCGTGGCCAACCACGACCTGACCGCCGCCACCGAGCTGGCGCGGCAGGTCATCGAGGAGATCAACACGGCGGCCGGTGCGGTCGACGGCGTGGGACGGCTCGGGCTGACCGCCAGCGCCGGGGTCTCGTACCTGGAGACCGGCACCGGCGAGACGGTCGCCGCGCTGATCCTCGAATCCGGGCACGCGATGCGCGCGGCGAAAGCCGCCGGAAAGGGCCGGGTGCACGTCTTCGACCAGTCGCTGCTGGAGGGCTACCGGCGGCGCAAGCTGGTCGAGGTGCGGCTGCGCGAGCAGCTGGCCGACGTGGCGCTGGTCTACCAGCCGATCGTCGCCGTCGACCATCTCGGCGGCCGCCGGGTGACCGCCTACGAGGCGCTGGCCCGCTGGCAGGACGACATCCTCGGCGTGGTCTCCCCGCTGGAGTTCATTGCCGTCGCGGAGGACACCGGGCTGATCCAGAACCTCGGTCGGCATCTGCTGCGGCGCGCCCTCCTCGAGATGTCGGAGACCGGGCTGCTGACCGGCGACCGACAGTTGAGCGTCAACGCCTCGGCGCTACAGCTACGAGCCCCGGACTTCGTCGACGGCGTGCTGGACGCGCTCTCGCAGTCGGCGGTGGAACCGCAGCGCCTGATCGTGGAGGTCACCGAGTCGAACCACATCGAGCCGGACGGCCCGTCCAACGGCACCCTCTCCCGGCTGGCCGATTCCGGGATCAGCCTGGCGATCGACGACTTCGGGGCCGGCCAGACGTCCGTGAGCTACCTGGCCCGGCTCCCGATCCACGTGGTCAAGCTCGACCGGTCGCTGACCGGCAGCATGGGCAAGCCCGGGCCGACGGGGATCATCCGCGGCATGGTCGAGATGTGTCGCGGCCTGGAACTGCGGGTGGTGCTGGAGGGCGTCGAGACGGCCACGCAGGAGCTGCTCGCCGTCGGGCTCGGCGTGGACCGGCTGCAGGGCTGGCTCGACGGCATGGCGGTGCCGGCGGCCGAGCTGGCCGCCGTGACGGCGCAGATCGAGACCGGCCCGCGTGGACGGGCCGGCGATCAGCCGATCTCGGCCGTACCGCTGGCTCGCCGTCCGGTCAGTCAGTCCTGAGGGCCCGCCAGCACCCTGAAGCCCTCTCGGTGCTGATTTCGCCCGACCCGTAGGGTTGTGGAGCATGAGCGAGGATGGCTTGCAGCAGGCAGTGGAGAAGATGGCCGACGCCGGGGTGAACGCACCGGCGATCGAGGTGTTCCGTCACTACTACGGCGAGCTGGCGGCGGGTGCCACCGGTCTCATCCCCGAGGACAGCATCGATCCGCTGATCGACCCACCCGCGCTGGAGGACGTCCGGATCGGTGCCGGCGAGGCCGCCGAGGCGATCGCCCGGACCGTCATCATCAAGCTCAACGGCGGTCTCGGCACGTCCATGGGGATGTCCGGGCCGAAGTCCCTGCTACCGGTGCGCAACGGCAAGACCTTCCTCGACCTGGTGGTCGAGCAGGTGCTGTCCGCCCGGCGCAGATACGGCGCCCGGCTGCCGCTGATGCTGATGAACAGCTTCAACACCCGCGACGACACGATGGCGGCGCTGGCCGCCTATCCCCAGCTGCCGGTCGGTGATCTCCCGCTGGACTTCCTGCAGAGTCAGGAGCCCAAGCTGCTACAGAGCGATCTGACCCCGGTGAGCTGGCCGGCCGATCCGTCGCTGGAGTGGTGCCCGCCCGGTCACGGCGACCTCTACCCCTCGCTGCTGGCGGAGG
>JBDIAG010000264.1:0-6371 GCA_039812305.1 Actinomycetales bacterium
CAAGGCCCTCGTCCAACCAGTCGTCTGCGCGTCGACCACTTGTGAGCCGAGCAGCCAGCGGTCTCTGGCTGGTGGGCTGATAGGTGGTCAACGCGGCAACAGACGGCTGGATGGGGGCGGCGGACGGGCACCGGGTGGGCGGGTACGGGCCGTACCCGGCCGCCACGGCTGCGGCTGCTACGTGGCGGACGCCACGGCACCCGGCCACCACGACGGCGGACGCCACGACGGCGGACGCCACGGTACCCGGCCGGCACCACGGCGGCCGGCACCACGGCGGACGGCACCACGGCGGACGGCACCACGGCGGCCCGCACCATCCCATGGGCGCCTTCGACCAGATCGCGCCCGCCCGGACGAGACCTCAGATCGGCTCGAGGACCGGATAGTTGGGCTGCCACATGTGCGCGTAGATCTCCCCGACCGGGTCCTCCATGACGTGGCCGGCGACGCCGTCCTCTTCGGCGGCTTTGGCCACCGCGATCGCCACGGTCGCGGAGACGAGACGCAGATCGGCCATCCCCGGTAGCAGCGACGCTCCCGGACGGTAGGCGTTGGTCAGTCCGGCCAGCGCCTCGGCGGAGGCGGCGATCATGTGATCGGTGACCCGCTTGGCCCGGCTCACGGTCACGCCGAGGCCGAGGCCGGGGAAGATCAGCGCGTTGTTGGCCTGGGCGATCTGGTACGAGACGTCGTTGAGGAGCACCGGCTCGAACGGGCTGCCGGTGGCGACGAGGGCGCGGCCGTCCGTCCAGGCGAGAAGGTTCGCCGGCGTCTGCTCGGTGCGCTGTGTCGGGTTCGACATCGGCATGATGATCGGACGGTCGCAGTACTCGGCCATCGCCCGCACGATCGGCTCGGTGAAGGCGCCGCCGACCGTGGACGTGCCCACCAGGATCGTCGGCTTGGCGTTGGCAATTACCTCGGGCAAGGTGATGTGGTTGCGATCGGCGACGTCCCAGTCGGCGAGGCTCTCCGGCGTACGCGCATAGGGCACCTGGTAGTCCAGCAGCTTCATGTCGCTGCGGAGAAGCCCGGTGCGCCCGACGCAGTAGAACCGGCTCCGGGCGTCCTCGGGGCTCAAACCGTGGGCGATCAGTGTGTCGTACAGCAGTTCCGCGATCCCGATGCCCGCCGTGCCCGGCCCGAAGATCGCCACCCGGTGCTGGCTCAGCGGCATGCCGGCGACGTTCACCCCGGCCAGCACCGCGGCCAGCGCCACCGCCGCGGTGCCCTGGATGTCGTCGTTGAAGGTGCACACCTTGTCGCGGTAGCGCTGCAGAACCGGGTGGGCGTTGTGGGCGCCGAAGTCCTCCCAGTGCAACATCGCATTCGGGAAGAGACGTCCGACGGTGTCGACGAAACGGTCCAGGAACTCGTCGTAGCGCTTCCCCCGGATCCGCCCGTGCCGTTCCCCCAGGTACATCTCGCTGTTGAGCAGGCCGAGGTTGTCGGTACCGGTGTCGAGGACGACCGGGACGACCCGCTGCGGATGGATCCCGGCCGCCGCGATGTAGACCGAGAGCTTGCCGATCGCGATCTGCACGCCGCCCACGCCCTGGTCGCCGATGCCCAGGATGCCCTCGGAGTCGGTCGCCACGATGAGATCGACGTCTTCGGGGTTGAGCCGGTAGTTGACGAGGGCCTGTTCCATCATGTCCGGGTGGTCGATGGAGAGGAAGACGCCCTTGGCCCGGTTGAACTCCAGGGAGTACCTCTCGATCGCCTCGCCGATCGTCGGCGTGTAGACGATCGGCATCATCTCTTCGATGTGATCGGTGAGCAGCCGGTAGAACAGGGACTCGTTCCGGTCGCGCAGATTGGCGAGGAAGATGTTCTTCGCCAGCGGCGTCGGAGTCCGGCGGTACTGCTCGTAGAGACGGCGGAGCTGATTGTCCATCGTCGTGACACCGGTCGGCAGCAAGCCGGTGAGGCCTAACATCTCCCGCTGCTCGAGGGTGAAGGCGGTGCCTCGGTTGGTGACCGGGTTACTGAGCACATCGCGGCCGCGCAGGCGTACCCGAATCGGGCCATTGACGTTGTCGGGGTCAAGTTGGAAGCCGGGATCTCTCATGTGCTCACGATGGCGGAGATTGCCGCTCCCCGGCACGATTCGTTCATTGAGTTCGTGTGTGTTCACACAGCGTGCTCGAAGTCTGCGCGGTTCGATGCGTCCACCCCGCCAGCGTCGTCGCGCTCAGGTGGTCCGCCAGCGGAACGTGATCTCCGGACGGCCGGTGCGGCCCAGTCGCTGGCCGCGCTCCAGCGCCCCCAGCTCCGCCAGATGCTCGAGGTAGCGACGCGCGGTCACGCGCGACGTGCCGACGGCGTCGGCGACCTGGGAAGCCGAGTAGGCATCCGAGGAACCAGTTCCGCGGACCATGGCTTCCACGCGGGCCAGCAACGACGGACTCAGACCCTTGGGCAACGCCAACGGCCCGGGCGGACGGTGCAGATCCTGGAGCAGCCGGTCCACCTCGGCCTGGCTGGTGGCCCGCTCGGCCGGCAGGTTCAGACGGTAGCGACGGTAGGTCTTCAGCCGGGCTTGCAGGTCCTTGAAGACGAACGGCTTGAGCAGGTAGCCGACGACGCCCAGGGAGATCGCGGTGCGCACCGACTGCACCTCGCTCACCGCGGTGATGGCGAGGATGTCCAGCTCCCGGCCGGCGCCGCGAACCGTCCGCAGCAGATCCAGGCCGTCGCCGTCGGGCATGTTGAGATCGAGCAGCACGAGGTCGACGGGCAGGTGGACGATCATCCGCACCGCCTCCTGCACCGTCCGGGCCGTGCCGAGCACCTCGAAACCGTCGATCCGGGAGACGTAGCCGGCATGCGCCTGCGCCACCAGCGGCTCGTCCTCGACCACCAGCACACCCAGTGTCATCGGGCCGCCACCGTCACCGGTCGCTCCGTCCGGGACTGGGCGCTGACCGGCAGCCGCACGGTGAAGACCGCGCCCGGCGGTTCGCTGACGTCGATGCGGCCGTTGAGCCGCTCGACCGTCTGCTTCACCAGAGCCAGACCCAGTCCCCGCCCGGCGGGCTGTGAGGTCGGCTTCGTCGACCAGCCACGCTCGAACGCCGAGCGCGCCTGGTCGCAGCTGAGCCCGGGACCGGTGTCGGCGACCGTCAACGTGGCCGCGGAATCGTCGATGGCCACATCCACGACGATCTCGCGCTGGGCGACCTGTGCCGAGGAGAGGGCATCGATGGCGTTGTCGACGAGATTGCCCAGAATCGTCACCGCGTCGGTCGGCGGTACGACGCCGGACGGCAGGTGGGCATCCGGATCGATCCTCAGGTCGACCCCGCATTCCGCGGCCCGCGCCACTTTCCCCAGCAGCAGAGCCGCCACCGCGGGCTCCTCGATCGCGGCGACCATGTCCTCGGTCAGCCGCTGTGAGGTCCGCAGCTGGTCGGTGGCGAACCGCAGCGCGTCCTCGGGACGTTCCAGTTCGATCAGGGCGATGACGGTGTGCAGGCGGTTGGCGGCCTCGTGCGTCTGGGCGTGCAGGGCATCCGCCATCCCCTTGGCGAGAGTGAGCGCGCCGGTCAGCTCCTCCAGTTCGGTGCGGTCGCGCAGCGTGGTGAGGGTGGCGGTCTGCCGGCCGGAACCGGACACCGCGTCGGTGGACACCAGCAGGATCCGTCCACCGCTGACGTACTGCTCGTCCGAGCGCCGGCTGCCGCCCGCCAGCGTCCGCGCGAGCGACTCGGACAGGCCGAGCTCGGCCAGCGGACGTCCCACGTCGTCGGCCCGCAGGCCGAGCAGCCGGGCCGCCTCGTCGTTGATCACTTGCAACCGGCCGGCCTGGTCGACGATCACCAGACCTTCCTGGACGGCATGCAGGACGGCTTCGTGGTGGTCGTGCATCCGGCGCAACTCGATGGCGTTGAGGCCGAGGGTCTGCCGGCGCACTCGCCGCGCCACCAGGAAGGCGCCGATCCCGGACAGCAGCCCGGTGGCGATGACGAGCACGATCGTGTCGGGCAGAAGTCCCCGCAAGGCCGCTTCGATCCGCGCCTGCCGGATGCCGACGGAGACCAGCCCGATCACCTGGTTGCCGTCCCGGATCGGCACCACCGCCCGGGTCGAGGGGCCCAGCGATCCGCTGTAGTCCTCCACGACGACCTCGCCCCGCACCGCGGGTTCGATCGTGCCGGCGAACCGCTGTCCGATCAGCTCCGGATTGGGGTGGCTGTAGCGCGTCCCGCTGGTCGACATCACGACCACGAAATCCGTGGACGTCTGCATCCGCATCCGTTCCGCCATCGGTGCCAGCTCGGCCGCCGGATCGGGACTGCTCAGACCGTCCCGGACGTCCTCGGTGGCCGCGATCGCGCGAGCCAGATCCAGGACCTCGGTGCGGGTTGCCTGGTGCGCCTGCTCGGCGGCCTGGCGGTAGGAGAGCCCGGCCGCGATCGCCACCACGACGACGCCGATGAGCGCCTGCACGACCAGCACCTGGCGCGCCAGACTCCATGCGCCGAGGTTCCCGCGCCCGAGATTCCGCCATCCGGCAGCGCGAGAACCCGGGCGCCGGGCAGCGCCAGGGGCGGTGGGACGTGCGCCGTTGAACACTATGAACACAAGGATGCCGCGCGGGAGCCTCGTTGCGACTGTTGTGTCCCAGCCCACACGACTGGTCCACCCGGGAGGTAATCACCGTGGCTACCGATCCGACGCCAAAGGCGGCGTCGAAGCACAAAGATCGATCTCACTACCTGTATGTGGCCGTGATCGTGGCCATGGTTCTCGGCATCGCGGTCGGAACCTTCTGGCCCGACTTCGGGGTCTCCCTGAAGTGGCTCGGCACCCTCTTCGTCAATCTGATCAAGATGATGATCGCGCCGATCATCTTCTGCACGATCGTGCTCGGCATCGGCTCGGTGCGGGCGGCGGCGCAGGTCGGCAAGGTCGGTGGCCTCGCCCTCGGCTACTTCGTGACGATGTCGACGGTGGCGCTCGCGATCGGACTGGTGGTCGGCAACATCATCAAGCCCGGCCAGAGCCTGCACCTCACCGACGAACTGGCCGGTGCCGGAGCCGAGCAGGCGGCCACCGCCGAGCACAGTGGCGGAACGGCCGACTTCATCCTCGGGATCGTCCCGACCACGCTGGTCTCCTCACTCACCGAGGGCTCCGTGCTGCAGGCCCTGCTGGTCGCCCTGCTCGTCGGCTTCGCGTTGCAGAAGCTGGGCCGCAAGGGGGAGCCGATCCTGGCCGCGATCAAGCACGCCGAGGTCCTGCTCTTCCGGCTGATGAACATGATCATGGTCCTTGCCCCCGTGGGCGCGTTCGGCGCGATGGCCGCGGTGATCGGCGCGACCGGATTGGAGGCGCTGAAGAGCCTCGGCCTGATCATGCTGGCCTTCTATCTGACCTGCCTGCTGTTCGTCGTGGTCGTCCTCGGCACGATCCTGCGGGTGGTCACCGGCCTCAGCATCTTCCGTCTGCTGAAGTACCTGGCCCGCGAGTTCCTGCTCATCGTGTCGACCTCGTCCTCGGAGTCGGCTCTGCCGCGATTGATCGCCAAGATGGAGCATCTCGGCGTTCAGCGGTCGACCGTCGGTATCACGGTGCCCACCGGCTACTCATTCAACCTGGACGGCACGGCCATCTACCTGACGATGGCCGCCCTGTTCATCGCCGAGGCGATGGACAAGCCGTTCAGCTTCGGCGAGCAGATCTCCCTGCTCGTCTTCATGATCATCGCGTCGAAGGGGGCGGCCGGCGTGACCGGAGCGGGGCTGGCGACGCTGGCCGGTGGTCTGCAGTCGCACCGGCCGGATCTGGTCGACGGCGTCGGCTTCATCGTCGGCATCGACCGGATGATGAGCGAGGCCCGGGCGTTGACCAACTTCGCCGGCAACGCGGTCGCGACGGTGCTCGTCGGCCGGTGGACGAACTCGCTCGATCGCGATCGGGCGCGGGCCGTCCTCTCCGGCGATCTGCCCTTCGACGAGGAGACCCTCGGACAGGATGAACGTGACCACGAGGACGAACTCACGCACGCGTAGCGCCACCTGCGCCGCGAAGCGGGTGGCCCGGCGGGGCCGCCCGCTTGTGGCGTCTCACAACCTGGACGTTCCATTCAAGCCCCGATCGATGCCTGCCGAAGCACCCAGCGTGCGAGCCGGCTACCTCTATCCGCTCAGCCGGCGCGAGGCGAGAACCAACGCCGCGCTGCTGGTGGGGCTCGGCGGTCTCTCGCTCCTTCCCGACGCGCTGATCGGCGTCACGCATTTCCTGGCCGGCCGCACCTCGGTGTGGGATCCGGTGCTCGCCGTGGGCGTCACGCTCGGCTTGCTCCTGATGTCCTACGCCACCCGTCGCGGTCTGGTGCCGCACGGCTTTCTCGGCGTCCCCCT
>JBDIAG010000265.1:0-6345 GCA_039812305.1 Actinomycetales bacterium
GCGACCTGCTCGGCGATGTCGCCTACCGGATGCCGCCGCTGACCACCGTGGACGTCTACGACATGGTCCGCGAGCTCAAGGCCTCGCCACGCCTGTTCGGGCACGGCGGGGCGGCGCCGGTCGACATCGCGGCGGTGGAGGACCTGGTCGCCCGGGTCTCCAAGCTGGCCGAGGACCTGCCCGAGGTGGCCCAGCTGGACCTGGGGCCGGTGCTCGCCGCCAAGCGGGGCGTGACCCCGCTGTGGGCGCAGGTGCGCCTGGCCACCCCGCGCAACCGCGTGGACACCGGACTCGTCCGGCGCCTCTAGGGACGCCCCGTCCGGACGCGCCCACCGGGGTCGGCGCCTCGTGGTGCGCTCGGTGCTGGCGCTCGATCGACCAGGGCTCTATCGACCAGGTGTTCGCGCGGTGACCGGTTGTCGGCCGAGCGGCCGGCGATCGCCGGCTGCTCGACACATACCTGGTCAGCGCGCACACAGCTGGATACCGCAGCATTGATGCCCGGTCGCGGTCCGAGGCGAGGTTTTCCACATGTTGACCCGGTGGGGTTGGGCAGGGGCGCGGCTGGCTGCGACAATGGCGTTCGCCCTGGCCGCCGCCGGGGCCAGGACGGATCGAGTGGAGTACATGAGTCGTCGACGAGCCCCGGAAGCCCCTGTGCCGACCGAGGTGGCCGCCTCCATCCAACGGGCCGGCTACTACCCGGCCATGGTCAGCGCGGCGGTGGGCATTGCCCTGGCCGGAGAGTCGGCCGTGGCGCATTTCGTGCACCAGGAGACGACCTTCGACGGCAACGAGGTGCGGCGGCATGTGACCGTGCTGGTGCTGACGCCGACCCGCTTCCTGCTCGCGCACGCCGACGACCACGGGCCCGACCCGCAATCGCGCACCACGCACGCCTCGGTCTCCACCGAGGCCGTGCCCCTCGGCCAGGTGCGCTCGGTGGCCCTGCATCACGTGTACGCGGCCCCCGAGCAGTACCACTCCGGTGTGCTGCCGACGGAGCTGAGCATCACGATCGGCTGGGGGGCCGTCCGACGGATCGATCTCGAGCCGGCCGGCTGTGCCGACCCGCAGTGCGAGGCCGATCACGGCTACACCGGCACGTCCACCGGGGACGACATCGTGCTGCGGGTGGCCACGGCCGCCGAGGGAATCGAGGCGGTGGACGAGGCGGTCAGCTTCGCGACCGCGCTATCCGCGGCGACGTCCCGGCGCGGATGACCATCGCGTGAGCGCACAGCGCGAGGCCGCAGCGGCGCGGCCGGCCATGCTCGCCGATGTGCTGCCGTCGGCTGCGGCCGCCCTCGGGGTGCCGCTCGGCCCGTCCCCGGCGATCGAACTGCCCGCCGCCAGCCGCGTGGTCGTGGTCCTCGTCGACGGCCTGGGCGACCACCTGCTCCGGTCGGCCGGGTCGAACGCGGCCTTTCTCAACTCGATCCGGGTGCGGGAGCTGCGGACCGGCTTCCCGTCCACGACGGCGACCTCGATGGGCTCCTTCGGCACCGGGCTGCTGCCGGGCGCGCACGGGATGGTCGGCTACGAGGTGCTCGACCCGGCCACCGGTCGGGTGTTCAACGAGCTCTCCTGGGAGGGCGGCCCGGATCCACGCACCTGGCAGCCGCATCCGACCGTCTTCGAGCGGGTGATCGCCCAGGACGTGCACGCCGTGCACATCGGGCCCGGGTACTTCGCGGGCTCCGGCCTGACCGTGGCGGCACTGCGCGGGCCCCGGTTCGTCGCCGCCGCCTCGCTGAGCGACCGGGTCGACGCCGCGGTGCGTGAGGTACGGCAGAACCCGCGCTGCCTGGTCTATCTGTACTGGGGCGACGTGGACCGGATCGGCCACGTGCACGGGGTCGGCTCGAACGAGTGGCTGGACGAGGTCTCCTCCGTCGACTTCGCCGTGCGGACCCTGGTCCGGCGTCTTCCGAAGGACACCCTGGTCGTGCTGACCGCCGACCACGGCATGGTGGACGTGCCGTTCGACCAGCGGATCGATCTCGCCGACGACACCCCGGTCACCCGCGAGCTCCGCCGCGGCCTGCGGGCCTTCGGCGGCGAGCCGCGAGCGCCGATGCTCTACACCGAACCCGGCCAGGCGGAGGCGGTGGCGAGTCGCTGGCGGGCCGTGCTCGGCCCCGGGGCGGACGTCACCCTCGGCCGCGACGCCGTCGCCGCCGGCTGGTTCGGCCCGGTGGACGACCACGTCGGCCCGCGCATCGCCGACGTCCTGGTTACCATGACCGGGATCCGCAGCGTCCACGACTCGCGGACCCAACGCGTCCAGCTGACCCAGCTGATCGGCATGCACGGGTCGCGCACGGAGGTCGAGACGGCCATCCCGCTGCTGGTGACCCAGGTCTGAGGCCTGCGCCCAGGTCACGCCCCGGTTCGCGGGCCGTTCTCCGGCCGACTGCTCGGGTTCGCGTGATCGGGTCCGCCGGGCCCGCCGTCCGCGGGCCGACTTCCCACGCATTCTCGGGCCGGCCGCTCGGGCCGGGTCAACCCAGCACGGTCCCGGAGGAATCGGCGTTCACCGACCGCTTGCGGGAGAACGTCGCCAGGTTCACCTCGTGACCGGTGTGCGGGCAGGTGTAGCGCACGGGATCGGAGTCGTGATCCTGCCCGTTCTCGACCGCGTCGATCAGCCGGTCCATGAGGGAACCGATGATGGGCGCGTTCTTGAACTGGTTGCCGCTGGTGCCGATGGCGACGTAGAAGCCCGGCAGGGCGGTCTTGTCGTAGATCGGAGTCCAGTCGCCGGCGACGTCGTACACGCCGGCGATCCCCCGGGGACGGTTCGGGACGGTCAGGTCGGGGAAGCGGCGAGCGGCCCGGGTGACCTGGGCCTCGAAGCGCTCCGCGGTGGGGTTGACGTCGATCGAGTCCGGATCGTCCACCCACTCCAGGGGGTCGCACTCCGGCTCGGTGCCCCCGACGAGGAGGTGGCCGCCCGATTCGGAGCGCAGATAGGTGCCCAGATCCATGTCGCCGATCGCCGGAAAGAAGGCGCCGGGCGCACGCAGCGGGGCTGGGGCGGGCACGTGGTGCACCTCCTGACGCATCGGTGCCACCGGGATCGTGAAGTCGTCGGTCGCGCCCACCATCGCGTTCACGGTGCGCGACCACGGGCCGGCGGCATTGACGATCACGGGTGCCTCGAGAACCTCGGGGCCGTGCGGACCGTCGATCTCCACGCGCCAGACCTCCCCGACCCGGCTGATGCCGGTGACCCGGCGCCGGAAGGCGAAGCGCGCTCCACGGTGCGCCGCGGCGGCGGCGAGGTTGGCGGCGGCCAGCCGGGGATCGTCCACGTAGCCGCCGTCGGGGGTGTAGATGGCGCCCAGACGTCCCTGGGCGTCCTCGAAGAACTCCTCGGAGCCCACGGGCTTCGGTGGGAAGTAGGCGCCGACGTCGATGCCGGGGATGCGGGCGGCGAGCGTGTCGGCATCCCAGATCTCGTAGGGAATGCCGGCCCGGTCGAAGAGGGCGGCCATCCGCTGCCGGTCGATGGGCGGGACGTCGAGGAGGACCTTGCCGGTCTTGTGGAAGCCGGCGAGCCCACCGGGATCGCGGTAGCCGAGGTGCTCCTCCCACTGCTCCCAGCGGAACTTCGACTCCCAGGAGATCGCCACGCCCTCCCAGGTGGAGTAGTTGAACCGGATGATGGCGCTGGAGGCGCTGGTCGACCCCATGCCGGGTCCTCCGGCCTTGTCGACCACCACCGTCGCGACGCCCCGCCGGCACAGCTCCAACGCGGTGGAGGAACCGACGATCCCCGCTCCGATGACAAGGACGTCCGCTGTCGTGGCCACGTCATACGCTCCGTTTCGCTGGTGGTCTCCGGCCGGCCGGCCGATGTCCGAAGGCAACGGGCCGGCCGATGGCCCGGGGGCAACGGGCTGGTCGATGCCCCCGAGGGCAACGGTAGGGGCAGAGAGGCCGCGCCAAGCGCGACCATTCGGTACCGAATGATGCCAGTCGCCGGGCGCGGTGCGCCGTTCGGTACCGAGCGTTCGGTGCCGAACGTTCGGTGTCGAACGCCGTTCGATGCCGAGCGTTCGGTGCCGAGCGCCGTTCGATGCCGAGCGTTCGGCGTCGAGCGCCGTTCGATGCCGAGCGTTCGGCGTCGAGCGCCGTTCGGTACCGGGCGCCGCCATTCGGCGCCGTCCGTGACCCGCGCCTCACCGGCCGGGCGGGAACCGGGTTCGCGTATCGTCGGCGCGGTGGAGTTCGCGGAGGTGCTGCGGCGGCGTCGGATGGTCCGCACCTACCAGGACCGGCCGGTGCCGCCGGAGCTTCTCGATCGGGTCCTGAACGCCGCCCTCCGTTCTCCCTCGGCCGGTTTCAGCCAGGGCTGGGACTTTCTCGTGCTCACCGGGCGGGAGGACCGGGACAGGTTCTGGCGGTCGACGACCGACCCGGCGTCCCCCGATGACCGCTGGCTGACCGGCATGCGGACCGCGCCGGTGCTGATCGTCTGCCTCTCCCATCGCGACGCCTACCTGGATCGCTACGCCGAGCCGGACAAGGGCTGGACCGACCGGGACGAAGCCCGCTGGCCGGTGCCCTACTGGCACGTCGACACCGGAATGGCCGCGTTGCTGATGCTGCTGGCCGCCGTCGACGCCGGACTGGGCGCCTGCTTCTTCGGGGTGCCCGCGGACCGGCTCGACAGCTTCCGGGAGGCGTTCGACGTGCCGGCAAGCCGAGCCCCGGTCGGCGTCGTCAGCCTCGGCTACGCCGCACCCGACCGGCGATCCCCGTCGCTGCGACGCGGCCGCCGATCGCTGGCCGAGGTGGCGCACGCGGGCCGCTTCGGCGTTCCGTTCACCCGGTGAGCCCTCTCCGTTCACTCGGTGAGCCCTACCCGCCCGCGCGGGCCGGATGGGCCAGAATCGGAAGGTGCCACGCCGTCCACCGCCCCCGCCCGAGCCGATCGAGGAGACGATCGTCGACGTCGACGTCTCCACCGAGATGGAGACCTCCTTCCTGGAGTACGCCTACTCGGTGATCTACTCCCGGGCCCTGCCCGACGCCCGGGACGGGCTCAAGCCGGTGCAGCGGCGCATCCTGTACGCGATGTCGGAGATGGGCCTGCGGCCGGACCGCGGACATGTGAAGTCCTCCCGGGTGATCGGCGACGTGATGGGCCGCTACCACCCGCACGGCGACTCCCCCATCTACGACGCCCTGGTCCGGATGGCCCAGCCGTTCGCGCTGCGCCTGCCGCTGGTGGACGGTCACGGCAACTTCGGTTCCCTCGACGCCGGCCCGGCCGCCCCCCGCTACACCGAGGCGCGACTGGCCCCGGCGGCGATGGCGATGACCGAGGGGCTGGACGAGGACGTCGTCGACCTCGTCCCGAACTACGACAACACGCTGCAGCAGCCGTCCGTGCTGCCGGCGGCGATCCCCAACCTGCTGGTCAACGGCGCGTCCGGGATCGCGGTCGGGATGGCCACCAACATCCCGCCGCACAATCTGATCGAGGTGGTGGCCGCCGCCCGGCACCTGATCGCGCATCCGGGCGCCAGCCTGGAGACGCTGATGCGGTTCGTGCCCGGGCCGGATCTGCCCACCGGCGGCAAGATCGTCGGGCTCGAGGGCGTCCGGGACGCCTATGCCGCCGGGCGCGGCACCTTCCGCACGCGGGCCACGACCCGGGTGGAGAACCTGACCGCCCGCAAGAAGGGCATCGTCGTCACCGAACTGCCCTACATGGTCGGGCCCGAGAAGGTCACCGAGAAGATCAAGGACGCCGTCAAGGCGGGCAAGCTGCAGGGCGTCACCAACGTCATCGACCTCTCCGACCGGCATCACGGCCTGCGCCTGGTGATCGAGATCAAGACCGGTTTCAACCCGGATGCCGTGCTGGAGAAGCTGTACCGGCTGACCCCGATGGAGGATTCCTTCGGGATCAACATGGTCAGCCTGGTCGAGGGCCAGCCCCGCACCCTCGGGTTGAAGGAACTGCTCCAGGTCTTCGTCGACCATCGCCTCGAGGTGGTGCGGCGCCGCAGCGAGTACCGGCTGCGCAAGCGGCGCGAGCGCCTGCACCTGGTCGAGGGCCTGCTGATCGCCATCCTCGACATCGACGAGGTGATCCAGGTGCGCCGCGCCGGCGAGGACGCCGAAGCCGCCCGAACGCGGTTGATGGAGGTCTTCGAGCTGAGTCAGGCGCAGGCCGAGTACATCCTCGAGCTGCGCCTGCGCCGGCTCACCAAGTTCTCCCGCATCGAGCTGGAGTCGGAGCGGGACTCGCTGCAGACCGAGATCGCCGCCCTCGAGGAACTGCTCGGCAGCGAGGAGCTGCTGCGCAAACTGGTCAGCGACGAGCTG
>JBDIAG010000266.1:0-6345 GCA_039812305.1 Actinomycetales bacterium
GCCGGTCGGCGGGCTGGCGGCGGATTCGCTGGGCGCCAGTCAGGTCGGTGCGGCCGGCTTCGCCACGGCGCGCGCCGCCGGCGTGAGCTCCGTGCTGGTCGCCGACGAGCAGATCGCGGCCGCCCGCCATCGGCTGTGGCAGATGTACCGCCTTGCCGTCGAGCCGGCCGGCGCCGCGGCGTACGCTGCCTGGGCACTGAGTTCGGCCCGCGGTGAACTCACCGGAGAGCGAGCCGCCGTGATCATCTGCGGAGCCAATACCGATCCCAGCGATCTGCCTCGTGAGCCCGGTGCGCCCGATTCCAGCGTGCGAGGAGCGCAATGACCGAGGACACCAGGTCGCGTAAGGCCGTGGCGGAGCCACCGGCGCCCAACCCATACCGGGCGCTGTGGGCCCTGCTGATCGGCTTCTTCATGATCCTGGTCGACTCCACCATCGTCTCGGTGGCGATCCCCGCGATCATGACCGGCCTCGACGCCGGCATCTCCGAAGTTATCTGGGTGACGAGTTCCTACCTCCTCGCCTACGCCGTGCCGCTGCTCATCACCGGCCGGATGGGCGACCGGTTCGGGCCGCGTCGGCTGTACCTCAGCGGCCTGGCCGTTTTCACGGTGGCGTCGTTCGCCTGTGGCTGGGCGCCGACGATCGGCATCCTGATCGCCGCCCGTGCGGTGCAGGGGCTCGGCGCCTCGATGCTGACACCGCAGACGATGGCCATCATCACCCGGACCTTCCCGCCCGATCGCCGTGGCGCCGCCATGGGGCTGTGGGGCTCCACCGCGGGCGCCGCCATCCTCGTCGGGCCGATCGCCGGCGGCCTCCTCGTCGACACCCTCGGCTGGGAGTGGATCTTCTTCGTCAACGTTCCGATCGGCATGATCGGCTTCGTGATGGCGCTGCGCCTCGTGCCGCGCCTGCCGACCCGTTCGCACCGGATGGATCTGGCCGGCGTGCTGCTCTCCGCGATCGGCATGTTCTGCCTGGTGTTCGGCATCGAGGAGGGCGAGAACTACGACTGGGGAACCATCACCGGTCAGATCACGGTGTGGCGGCTGATCGGCCTCGGGCTCGTCGTCATGGCGCTGTTCGTGATCTGGCAGAAGGTGAATCGGCGTGAGCCGCTCGTGCCGCTGAGCCTCTTCGCCGACCGCAACTTCTCGGCGGCCGGTACGGCCATCACGGTGATGGGCTTCGTGACCACGGCGATGGCGTTCCCGATGATCCTGTACGCGCAGACCGCCCGGGGCCTGACGCCGACGGAGTCGGCGCTGCTGATGCTGCCGATGGCCGTGCTCAGTGGGGTTCTGGCACCCGTCGTCGGGCAGTACATCAACAACCACTCGGCCCGGCCGGTGGCGGTCAGCGGATTCCTGCTGCTGGCCGTCTCGATGGGGCTGTACGCCTACCTGATGCAACCGCGGTTCTCGGTCCTGTGGCTGCTGGTACCCAGCGCCCTGATGGGCATCGCCAACGCCGGCATCTGGGGGCCGCTCTCGGTCTCCGCCACCCGCAACCTGCCACCGGACCGGGCGGGCGCCGGGTCGGGTGTCTACAACACGATCCGGCAGGTGGGCGCCGTCATCGGTTCCGCCGGGATCGCGGTGTTCATGCAGGCGCGCCTCACCGCCGAGATGCCGGCGATGCCCGGCGGCATGAACATGGGCCAGGTCGGCTCCTCGACGTTGCCGGCCTTCCTCGCCGAGCCGTTCTCCCGGGCGATGTCGCAGTCCACCATGCTCATCGCCGCGATCTGCCTGCTCGGAGCGGCCGCCGCGCTGCTCCTGGTGTGGCGGCCCGCGCCCGCCCGCGCGACCGCCCAGTAAGCCCAGTAAGTCGAGAACGTCACGGGGAAACCCCATCACCGCGGCACCTGTGCGCACGTTGACCACGTATGCGCCGAACAGCCGGCTACCGCTGGCTGCTCGGCCGACAACCGGTCAACGCGCGAATACCTGGTCAATCGAGCAGCTGTCCACACCGACCAGGAAACGCGGGCGGGACCCGAGCCAGCACCGCCGAGTCAGCCCGTCCGGGCCGGCCCACTACACGGCCGCGCCGAGCCTGCGCACGATCTCGGTGAGTCGCTGGGGCGAGGTGGCGAAGTTGAGCCGCGCGTGACCGTCCTGTCCCGGGTGGTAGATGTGTCCCGGCGACAGCTTGACACCGCCGCGCAGGGCGACCGCGGCGACGTCGTCGTGGCCGTATTCGCGTAGGTCCAGCCACGCCAGGTAAGTGGCCTGGATGGGGCGCATCCGCGCCTTGGGCAGGTGGTCCGCCAGCAGTTCGACCAGCAGAGTGCGCTGCGCGTCGAGCCGCTCGACCAGGGCAGCCAGCCACTCGTCGCCGTGGGAGTAGGCGGCGATCGCCGCGATCACGCCCAGCGGCGACCAGGAGTCGTTGCGGGCCATCGGCACGTCCCGCAGCCGACGGAACGCCTCTCGGTCGTCGGTGACGATCTGCGCGCACCGCAGCCCCGCCGTGTTGAACGCCTTGGACGCCGCCACCACCGCCACCGCGTGACCGGCCGTCCCGGGCAGCGACAGATACGGAACGTGCTCGGCACCCGGCAGCACCAGGGGTGCGTGGATCTCGTCACTGACCACCCGGGCGTCGTGCTTGATCACGACGTCCCGCAATGCCTCCAGTTCCTCCCGGGTGTAGACGCGGCCGGTCGGGTTGTGCGGCTGGGTGAGCAGCACCGTCCGCCCGCCCTGGGCGAGGGCCGCGTCGATGCCGGCCACGTTGAGGAAGGCGTCCTCGTCGTCGGGCGGGGTCTCCACCAGGATGTGCTCGCGGCCGCAGGTCTCGGCGACGCCGAACTGCGGGTTGTAGGCCGGCACGGGCAGCACCATCGGTCCCTCCGCCGACAGGACGTCGATCGCCAGCCGGACCCCGGCGGTGACATCGCTGACCGGGATCACCTGATCGGGATCGACCGCCTGTGCGTAGTGCCTGGCCGCGAAATCACTGTAGGCGGAGCCGAGTTCGCCACCGGGACGGAAGTCCGGATATCCGCCCACACCGGTCGCCACCGCGGCCTGGACGGCTTCGGCCACCACCGGCGCCCAGGCGTAGTCCATCTCCGCCACCCAGGCCGGGATCACGTCCGGATCGCGGGCCGCGCCCCACTTGCAGACCAGCGCCGCCCGGGCTTCGGCATCGGTGAAGTCACGGATCAGTCCCATGACGAACGAGCGTAGGCCCGCCGCGTCCGGACGATGCACCGGCATCGCTCCGGACGTGGCCGGGCTCGGCACGGGCGCCCGCCACGCGAATGGAGCGCTGGTGTTGCTCAGCGACAGTTACGCTCCGCTCGGCGTGGGCCGGCAACAGGAGTACTCCGGCCGAGACGTGAGCGTCCAGCCGATACCGGCCCCAGCAGCCGACGCCCGGTCGCTCCCGAGCGAGGCTGGTGCGTCGAGGCTAGCCCCGGCTCCAGACGTAGACGCCGGCCTGGGTCCCACCCGGCAGAGCACCGGTGGACGCCATCGCGACCCGGTTGCCGGTCGCCTCGGTCGTCGCCTGGGTGAGCACCGTGGTGTCCGAACCCGTCAGCCGCAACATCGTGGGCACCCCGGCCGGATCGGCTGCGGGCTCGGCCCGGAAGGCGTCCAGGCCGTTGTTGCGGTCGGTGCCGTCCAGGTCGGCCGCCTGCGAGAGGAAGACGACGTACCGGCCGTTGCCGGAGATCGAGGCGGTGCCGCTGTAGACACCCGCCGAGGTGAGCTGGGTGTTCGTGGCGGTGTCGCGGCGGTACAGCCACACCTCGCTGACGCTCGGATTGGTTGCCTTGTCCTGCGCCTGGTAGGCCACCCGCGATCCGTCCGAACTCACCGACGGCTGTCGCACGAGCCGCCCGGCCTGCGGCGAGGCGACGGACTTGGTGGTGCCGTCGGCCGCCGACCAGATCGCCAGCTTGCCGTCGGCGGTGGCGAAGGCGACGGTGCCGCCGTCGGCGCTGATGTCGGGCTGGCTGCCCTTGCCCAGTTCGATGTCGGCGCCGGTGGAGGTCAGCAGCCGAACCGCGTCGCCGCGGGTCAAGGCGACCGCGTTGCCGTCCCCGCTGATCCTCAGTTGCGCGCCCGAGTCGCCGATCCGCACCCGCTGCCCGTTGGCCCGGCTCCACGCGTAGGTCCCGCCCGCCGAGGAGTAGGTCACGAACTGGCCGTCGGTGGAGATGTCGTAATCCTGGACATCCCCGGAGACGACCTCGGTGCGGGCCCGGGTGGCCAGGTCGAAGAGAGCGAGTGCGCCGGACTGCTTGGCCAGCACCCACTTGCCGTCCGCGCTGAGCACCGACTGCTGACCGGCTGCGACGAAGGTCAGGTTGCCCGTCGCGCGAGCGATCGCCCGCTGCCGATACTCCGAGGACGCCGCCAGGGAGACCGCCAGCGCCAGATCGTCCCCGCTGAGGATCACCTTGGTCCAGGTGGCCAGGCCGCCCGGCTCGGCCGGCCGGCCGAGGAACGACATGTAGAGCGTGTTCACCCGGGTCTGACGGGTCTCCAGGGACTGGTAGAAGCTGACCGCCACCGAGCCGCGGCCCACCTGCGTGGTCCGGGCGACCCAGAACTCCAGGCCGGCGGCGTCCGGCTCGCGCTTGAGCAGCTTGCGATAGAGGTCGCTGATCCAGGTGCGGTTGGTGTTGCCGCCGATCCGGCCGAAGTACTCCGCCGAGGAGTAGAACCCGCCGGCGACCTGGGCGACCGTCCGCTGGCCGGAGGTCAGCAGCCCCTGCCAGTGCGCGAGCCCCTGGGCGTCGGGCTCACGCCCGAGCGTGTCCAGATACATCTGCCGGATCACGTGGGTCGTCCACTCGGGCGACCGGGCCAGACCGGTCAGGAACTGGTTCGGGGTGGTGCCGGCCCGCAGGCGGTTGACCGCGTCCGTCACCTCGGCCTGGGTCGCCTCCCGCCCGAGGAAGTCGAGGTAGGCGGCCTGGACGAAGGCGGCGTTCTCGTCCACGGCGGCAGCGGACAGGGTGCCCGGCTCGGGGGTCTCGCCGGCACCGGTCGCCACCGTCGGTGCCCCACCCAGCACCAGCATCGCCGCCAGCACGCCCGCGACGGCTGGAGCCGGCCTCGACACCCTCATCTGCGCCTCCGATAAAGTCATGCCCCGCCCAGGCGCGGTTGGACTCAGTGAGCTGACACGGTAACAGCGTCGGTTACGCAGAGCCACGATGCAGCGCGACGCATTCGTGCGATCAGGTGGCATCGTCGCCGCCGACCACTCCGGAGACACGATCCACCGCACCACCCGTCACCCGATCGGCCGCCTGCACAACCGGGCCTCCGCGGGCGCCCCACCGAGGGCGACGGGCCAGGGTGACGGCACCGCGACGCCGTGGTGGAGGATGGCCCGGTGAGCACCGACGCACTGACTTCGACCACGACCTCGGCCGCCTTGTTCGCCCGCGCCCAGGAGGTGACCCCCGGAGGCGTGAACTCCCCGGTCCGCGCGTTCCGCGCCGTCGGCGGCACTCCCCGCTTCATGCGATCCGGCCGGGGGCCGTACCTGACCGACGTCGACGGCAACCGATACGTCGACCTGGTCTGCTCCTGGGGTCCGATGCTGCTGGGGCACGCTCACCCCGCGGTCCTGGAGGCGGTGGAGAAGGCCGCCGTCCACGGATTCTCGTTCGGCACCCCGACCGAGAACGAGGTGCTGCTGGTCGAGGAGATGGTCTCCCGGGTGGAGCCCGTCGAGCAGTTGCGGCTGGTCAGCTCCGGCACCGAGGCCACGATGAGCGCCATCCGGCTCGCCCGGGGCTTCACCGGCCGGCCGGCCGTGGTCAAGTTCGCCGGCCACTACCACGGACACGTCGACGCCCTGCTGGCCTCGGCCGGCTCCGGGGTGGCCACCTTCGCCCTCCCGGACACGCCCGGCGTGACCGGCGCCTCCGCCGCGGACACCATCGTGCTGCCCTACAACGACCCGGCCGCGGTCGACGCCGCCTTCGCCGAGCACGGCGACCGGATCGCCTGTCTGATCACCGAGGCCGCCGCCGGCAACATGGGCGTCGTCCCACCCGACCCCGGATTCACCGCGCACCTGCGCAAGGTCACCGCCGAGCACGGCGCCCTCCTCATCTCGGACGAGGTGATGACCGGCTTCCGCGTCTCGCCGTCCGGCTGGTACTGCCTCGAAGGTCGCAGCGATCCGAACCAGCCGGTGCCGGATCTGTTCACGTTCGGCAAGGTGATGGGCGGCGGCTTCCCCGCCGCGGCGTTCGGCGGCCGGGCCGAGGTGATGGCGCTGCTCGCTCCCGCCGGGCCGGTGTACCAGGCGGGCACTCTGTCCGGGAACCCGATCGCCACCGCGGCCGGCCTGGCGACCCTGCG
>JBDIAG010000267.1:0-6320 GCA_039812305.1 Actinomycetales bacterium
TCGGGGCGCTCGCGTTCGGCATCGGAACCAGCGAGGTCGAGCACGTCCTGGCGACGCAGACGCTGCCGCAGGCCACGCCGGCGCGCTCCCTGGGGATCGAGGTAACCGGCCGCCTGGCCCCCGGTCTGGAGCCCAAGGACATCATCCTGGCGATCATCCGCAAGATCGGCACGGGCGGCGGCACGGGCTGTGTCATCGAATACTACGGCGAGGCGATCCGCAACCTCTCAATGGAGGGGCGGATGACGATCTGCAACATGTCGATCGAGGCCGGTGCCCGCGCCGGCCTGATCGCGCCCGACCAGACCACCTTCGACTACGTCAAGGGCCGTCCGCACGCGCCGACGGGCGCCGACTGGGACGCCGCGGTCGAGTACTGGAGCAGCCTGCGCACCGACGAAGGTGCCGTCTTCGACAACGAGGTGATCATCGACGGCGACGCGCTGGAGCCGTTCGTGACCTGGGGGACCAACCCCGGCCAGGGGCTGCCGCTGTCGGAGCGGGTGCCCGACCCGGCCGACATCGTGGAGGAGTCCGAGCGCCGGGCCGCGCAGCGCGCCCTGGAGTACATGGACCTCGTTCCCGGCACGCCGCTCAAGGACATCCCGGTGGACACCGTTTTCATCGGCTCCTGCACCAACGGCCGGATCGAGGATCTGCGCACGGCCGCGGCCATCGTCCAGGGGCGCCGAAAGGCCGACAACCTGCGAGTCCTGGTGGTTCCCGGCAGTCACCGGGTGCGGATGCAGGCCGAGGACGAGGGCCTGGACAAGATCTTCATCGAGTTCGGGGCGGAATGGCGTAATGCCGGTTGTTCGATGTGTCTGGCGATGAACCCGGACAAGCTCTCACCGGGTGAGCGCAGCGCATCCACGTCGAATCGCAATTTCGAGGGACGGCAGGGTCCGGGCGGGCGCACTCACCTGGTCTCTCCGGCAGTGGCCGCGGCCACGGCGGTACGCGGGCGGCTTTCCTCCCCGGCGGATCTGGAGTCGTTCTCCGAACCCGTCCCGGTCGGCTGACCCGGCAATTCACCCCGAACACTTTCCCGACCCTGGAGCCATCGAGATGCAGAAGTTCACCACGCACACCGGAATCGGCGTCCCGCTGCGGCGCAGCAACGTCGACACCGACCAGATCATTCCAGCCGTCTATCTCAAGCGTGTCACCCGCACCGGCTTCGAAGACGCATTGTTCGCCGCCTGGCGGAAAGACGAGTCCTTCATCCTCAATTCCCCGGCCTACTCCGCGGGGTCGGTGCTGGTGGCCGGCCCGGACTTCGGCACCGGCTCCTCCCGCGAGCACGCGGTCTGGGCCCTGAAGGACTACGGCTTCAAAGCCGTTCTCTCGTCGCGGTTCGCGGACATCTTCCGTGGCAACTCAGGCAAACAGGGTTTGCTTGCCGCGCAGTTGCGTCAGGACGACATCGAGTTGATCTGGAAGGTGCTGGAGAACCACCCGGGCACCGAGATCACGGTCGATCTGGTGAACAAGATCGTGCTGTGCGACGACATCACCGCGCCACTGACGATCGACGACTACACGCGGTGGCGGCTGATGGAGGGTTTGGACGACATCGACCTCACTCTGACCAAGGACGAGAAGATTTCGTCATTCGAGTCGGCCCGACCTTCTTACCTGCCGCACACTTTGCCGTCCGCCTGAGGCGTACCCCTTTCGGGGACATTCGTGGGCAGTCGTCCGCGCGCTGCCGCGGCCCCGACCGAACTGATTTGTCAGTTCGGGAGGCGTTGCGCCGCAAGCTCTTCGGCTTAATGTCCGGTCGCATTCCGCAGTTGTGACCGGTGAGTAGGGCGGCGGCGCAACGACTCCCGGAGGGTCCCGCTGAAAGCCGGTGGGGCTCATCCGGTCACCTCGGACCAGCCGGAATGGGCTGCGAGGCAACGTATCGCGCGCGTGTGACAGTGGACTAGACGGTGAACAATGTCATACCTTTTCGCTGTCGGCGGATTGTCGACCAGCGAGTAGGAGGCAACATGAACAAGGCACAACTCGTCGAAGCGGTGGAGCGACGGATCGGTGATCGCAAAGCCGCCTCGGATGCCGTCGAGACGGTCATCGACAACATCGTTCGCGCCGTTGCGAAGGGTGAAAGAGTTGCGATCAGTGGTTTCGGCACCTTTGAACGTGTAAACCGGGCCGCGCGTACCGGCCGCAACCCGCGTACCGGTGACGCCGTCCGGATCAAGAAGACCACGGTTCCCAAGTTCAAGCCGGGTACGGCCTTCAAGGCCTATGTCGCCGCTCCGCGCAGCATGCCGTCCGCCTCGGCCGCCTCGGGCGTCGCCGTCACCTCGCGTGGCGTCGCCACCGCGGCCAAGAAGGCGGCTCCGGCGAAGAAGACCGCCGCGACCGCCAAGAAGACCACCGCGAAGGCCGCGCCGGCCAAGGCCACCGCGACGAAGCAGGCGGCCACGAAGACGGCGACCAAGTCGGCGGCCACGAAGTCGACGGCCAAGACGACGACCGCCAAGACGACGACCCGGCCCGCGGCCGCGAAGAAGTCGGCGGCGACGACCACCGCGAAGACGGCGCCTGCCAAGCGGACCACGACGAAGCGGACGGCGAAGAAGGCCTGATCGCTGCGTAAAACGGGCATCGGGGGGCTGCTCGGGCAGCCGCCACCGTCGCTGTGCACTCGTGGCAGGTGTGTCCGAGTGGGGGGATGGGCCCATGGTGGTCCACCATTGATCCACTATCCGGATGACCTAAGGAAGCCATGAGCAACATCCTCACCGTTCACGGCGGCCGCCCGCTCGAGGGCGAGATCACGGTCCGCGGGGCGAAGAACTTCGTCTCCAAGGCCATGGTCGCCAGCCTCCTGGGCGACAGTCGATCCGTCCTGCGCAACGTCCCCGACATTCGCGATGTCAGCGTCGTCACCGGATTGTTGGAACTGCACGGGGTCGGAGTCACGAACCAGGGTGACGGCACCCTGGTGCTCGATCCGAGCAACGTCGAATCGGCCCACGTCGCGGACATCGACGCGCACGCCGGCTCGAGCCGAATCCCCATCCTCTTCTGCGGCCCGCTGGTGCACCGGCTCGGCGAGGCGTTCATCCCCGATCTGGGCGGCTGCAAGATCGGCGACCGTCCGATCGACTTCCACCTCGAGGTGCTGCGCAACTTCGGTGCCCGGGTGGACAAGCGGGACCAGGGCATCAAGATCAGCGCGCCGAACCGCCTGCGCGGAGCCAAGGTCGAGCTCCCGTACCCGAGTGTGGGCGCCACCGAGCAGGTCATCCTCACCGCCGTGCGTGCCGAGGGCATCACCGAGCTGAGCAACGCGGCGATCGAGCCGGAGATCGTCGACCTCATGGTCGTGCTGCAGAAGATGGGCGCGATCATCAACCTGGATCCGAACCGGGTGATCCGGATCGAGGGCGTCGACAGCCTCTCCGGCTACTCCCACCGGGCCCTGCCGGATCGGATCGAGGCGGCCTCCTGGGCGAGCGCGGCGCTGGCCACCGGCGGCGACATCTTCGTCAAGGGCACTCTCCAGGCCGAGATGATGACGTTCCTCAACATCTTCCGGAAGGTCGGCGGGGCCTTCGACGTCAAGGACGACGGCATCCGCTTCTACCACCCGGGCGGTCAACTCCGGTCGGTGGCGCTGGAGACCGACGTGCACCCGGGTTTCATGACCGACTGGCAGCAGCCCCTCGTGGTGGCGCTGACCCAGGCGAACGGTCTGTCGATCGTGCACGAGACGGTGTACGAGAACCGGTTCGGCTTCACCGAGGCGCTGATCAAGATGGGCGCCAACATCCAGGTCTACCGGGAGTGCCTGGGGTCGGCCCCGTGCCGCTTCGGGATGCGCAACTTCAACCACTCCGCGGTCATCTCCGGCCCGACCACCCTGCGTGGCGCCGACATCGTCGTGCCCGACCTGCGCGGTGGCTTCTCCCACCTGATCGCCGCGCTGGCTGCGCAGGGCACCTCCCGGGTCGCCGGCATCGACCTGATCGACCGGGGCTACGAGCACTTCGGCGACAAGCTGGACTCGCTGAAGGCCGACTGCGAGTGGGACGAGGAGTCGGCTTAGGCTCAGCCCTCGGCTGGAAGCGGGGTGCCGATGCCGCGCAGGCGTACCGCGGTGACGATCTGGCCGCCTTCCGGCCCGGTCGTGACCAGGCAGGAGAGTCGCTGACCGGGCCGCAGGAAGCGCAGTCCGCTCCCGGCCAGCGCGGTGGACGCCAGCGGCAGCCGCAGCCCGTCGTCGGTCACCACATGGCCCGTCCCGTGGTCGGGGTCGTAGTCGAGGACGCTCACCTGCACGGGCGCGAGCCTAGCGCGGGTGTGCGCCCCCGTCCCGAGACGCCAGGCCGCGGCCAGGTCGGCCGCGGTGTCGACGTCCCGGGTGAGAGCGGCCGGCAGTCCCGTCAGGGGGACGGACCCGGCCGCGGCGGTGGCGGCCGCCGACGACGGTCCGAAGCGCACCGGCAACCGGTCGGCGACCGGGCCGGCCAGCAGTACCGTGCCGGTGCCGTCGGCGTCCGGGACGTGACAGGCGATCGCGCCGTCCGCCAGCGCGGCCTCGGCGGCGCGAAGTCCGGCGGTCAGCGCCTGCGGGGTGAGCGCCGGCAGATCGGCCAGCAGCACGGCGGTCGGCTGGTCGTTCAGCTCCGCCAGACCGTGCCGGATCGCCGTCCTCAGCCCGGTCACGCGCGGTGGCTGGCGGAGCACCTCGGCCCGGGCGGGCAGGTCCAGCTCCGGCTCGCCCGCGATCAGGACGACCAGCCGCCGCACCCGCCGGCAGGCGGCCACGGCGGTCAGACAGTCCTCCGCGAGGGCGTCGGCGAGGCCGGCGGGAGCCCCCAGCCGGGTCTTGGCCTCCGGCCCGCTGCGGACCGGGACGAGCACGGTCCAGGCAGCCATGGGGGAGATCCTGCCAGGCCCGCCGACACCCGCCGCCCGGGGCCGGGTCGACACCGGGCCCGTGCCTTGCGCGAGGTTGCCGTCACAGTGCGGCAGGATGGTGGCCGATGAGTGTGCTCGAATGAGATTGCGACGTTGTGAGGTCTGCGGTGCCACGTAAGTCCAGGAGCTACCGGCTCGGTGAGATGGTCGTCCATGCCGTCACACCAGCGATGTACCGGCTCACCTGGGCGGGCCAGGAGAATCTCCCGGCCGAGGGCGGCTGCATCGTCGTCGTCAACCACATCTCGCACGCCGACCCGTTCGTGATCGCCCAGTTCCTCACCCGTAATGGACGGATCCCGCGGTTCCTCGCCAAGGACACGGTGTTCGACGTCCCCGTCCTGGGCCAGGTGCTCGGCCGGGCCGGCCAGATCCCGGTGGTGCGCGAGTCCACCGACGCGATCGCCGCGCTCGGGGTCGCCCGGGACGCGCTGCTGGCGGGGGAGTGCGTGGTCATCTACCCGGAGGGAACGCTCACCCGCGACCCGCAGCTGTGGCCGATGCGGGGCAAGCTGGGCCCGGCGCGGCTGGCGTTGGAGACGAACTGTCCCGTCGTCCCGGTGGGTCAGTGGGGGGCGCAGCATCTGCTGCCCGCCTACGCCAAGGTGCCGCGTCTGCACAAGCGGCCGCGCGTCCAGGTGCTGGCCGGCCCTCCGGTCGATCTGAGCCCCTACCGGCCGGCCGAGGGCGAGGTGCCGGGCGTCCGCGACCTGCTGCGAGCGACCGCGGCCATCACCGCCGACATCACCGGGCTGGTCGCGCAGCTGCGCGGCGAGGAGCCGCCGGCGCAGGTGTGGAACCCCAAGGTCCACGGCCAGTCGGCCACCGGCAACCCCAAACGGGGCGGAAGGGCGGCACCGGGCGGGAGCCGGCGGTGACCGATCCCGGGCCAGGCGGTCACGTCGCGGTGATGGGCGCCGGCAGCTGGGGCACGACGTTCGGCATCGTGCTCGCGGACGCCGGTGTGCCGGTGCGCATCTGGGCCCGACGGGGCCCGGTGGCCGAGGCGATCAACCGTCACCACCGCAACCCCGACTACCTCGACGATCTCCCATTGCCGCCGTCGATCAGCGCCACCACCGATCCCGGGCACGCGCTGGCCGGCGCCCGCGAGGTCGTGCTGGCGGTGCCGTCCCAGACATTGCGGGCGAATCTGCAAGCCTGGTCCGGTCTGCTGCCCGACGACGCCTCCCTGGTCAGCCTGATGAAGGGGATCGAGCTCGGCAGTCAGCTGCGGATCGGCGCGGTGGTCGTCGAGGCCACCGGCCAGCCGCTGGACCGCGTCGTCGACGTCTCCGGGCCGAATCTCGCCGGGGAGATCGCGGTGCGGCAGCCGACCGCCACCGTGGTGGCCTGCGTCGACCACGACCGTGCCGACC
>JBDIAG010000268.1:0-6312 GCA_039812305.1 Actinomycetales bacterium
TCCGGCGAGTCGGGCAGGCCGGCCGGGTTCTTCGGCTTCTCCAGGAACTCCCGGATCTCCGAGGGGCTCTCCGGCTTGACGTCGATGACGCCGAACTGGTCGGCCAGCGAGATCGGCTGGCGGATCGCGGCCACCGAGCAGCCGGCGCCGCTGGCGACGTGGGCGTCGACCATCTGGGAGAAGTCCATCCGGTAGACGTGGTCAGCACCGACCACGACGACGATGTCCGGCTTCTCGTCCTTGATGAGGTTGAGGCTCTGGTAGATGGCGTCGGCCGAGCCGAGGTACCAGTGCTTGCCGACCCGCTGCTGCGCGGGGACCGGCGTCACGTAGTTGCCGAGCACGGACGACAGCCGCCACGTCATCGTGACGTGCCGGTCGAGGCTGTGCGACTTGTATTGGGTCAGCACGACCACTTGTAGGTAACCCGAGTTGACGACGTTCGACAGCGCGAAGTCGATCAGTCGGTAGCTGCCGCCGAACGGGACGGCCGGCTTGGCCCGGTCGGCCGTCAGTGGCATGAGGCGCTTGCCCTCTCCACCGGCCAGGATGATTGCGAGAACTTTAGGTGCTGCCATGGGCCCCACCTTATGCCGCCGAGCACTACGGTCGGGGGGAAGCACTTCCACGATTTCCCCGAGGTTTTCCCCGACTCAGAGAAGGAGCCCACAACGGTGCGTGTCGACCTGCTGACCAAGGAGTACCCGCCAGAGATCTACGGCGGCGCGGGAGTTCACGTCGAGGAGCTCACCAAGGAGCTGCGCCGGCACGTCGAGGTGCAGGTGCGCGCCTTCGGTGGCCCACGCGACGAAGCAGACGTCACGTCCTACCCCGAGAGCGCCGAGCTGAAGGCGAAGAACGCCACCTTGTCGACCCTCGACGTCGACCTGGAGATGGCCGGTGACTGCGCGGGCGCGGACATCGTGCACTCGCACACCTGGTACGCGAACATGGGCGGGCACCTGGCCCATCTCCTCTACGACGTGCCGCACGTGATCAGTGCGCACTCCCTCGAGCCGCTGCGGCCGTGGAAGGCCGAGCAGCTCGGCGGTGGCTACCGGGTGTCGTCGTGGGCGGAGCGGACCGCCTACCTGGGCGCGCAGGCGGTGATCGCGGTCAGCGGTGGGATGCGGGACGACATCATCCGCTCCTACCCCGACATCGATCCGGCGAAGGTGCACGTCGTGCACAACGGCATCGACACCACCGCCTGGCAGCGCAACGACTCGCCCGAGGCGGCCGAGTACGTGAAGACGCGCGGGATGGACCCGGAGCGGCCGAGTGTCGTCTTCGTCGGACGGATCACCCGGCAGAAGGGCCTGCCGCACTTCCTGAGGGCGGCCCGGCTGCTGCCCAAGGACGTCCAGCTGATCCTCTGCGCCGGCGCGCCGGACACCCAGGAGATCCTCCAGGAGGTCTCCGGCCAGGTCGCCGAGCTGCAGAAGGAGCGGGACGGGGTGGTCTGGATCGAGGAGTTCCTGCCGAAGCCGCAGCTGTCCAAGATCCTCTCGTTCGCGACGACCTTCGTCTGCCCGTCGGTGTACGAGCCGCTCGGCATCGTCAACCTCGAGGCGATGGCCTGCGGGGCGGCCGTGGTCGGCACGGCCACCGGCGGCATCCCCGAGGTGATCGTGCCCGGCGAGACCGGCTGGCTGGTTCCGATCGAGCAGCTGCAGGACGGCTCGGGCACGCCGGTCGACCCGGACAAGTTCGCGGAGGACATGGCCGCCGCCCTGACCGAGGCGACCAGCGACGTCGAGCGTGCGCGCGCGTACGGCGCGGCCGGGCTCAAGCGGGCCAAGGAGCACTTCTCCTGGGCCGCCATCGCCGAGCAGACGATCGAGGTCTACAAGGCGGCCCAGTCGGCCGGATAGTCCCAGCCGCCCTCCGCGTTTTGTCACCCGGACCCGGATGTGGGCCCGGTGACAGAACGCGGATCGGGTCGGCCGGGAATCAGCCGAAGCCGGGTGGGATGGTGACCGCGACGATCGCCTGCCGGGCGACGGTGTCCAGTTCCCGCAGCAGTCGTCCGCGGGCATCCGCCTGCCAGGCGTTGACGGCGGCGCCGTCGTCCTGGGCGGCCAGCGCCAGGATGCGCCGGACCCGCACGGCCTGGTCCAGAATCCGGATCACTCGGGCGGGCGTCCCCTGCGGCAGGCGATCCGGGCGCAGGCCGCGGGCGTATCCCGGATGCAGATCGAGCGCGGCGTCGCGCCACCGGGCCACGTCCAGGTCGAGGAGTTGCTCGGTGAGTGTGGCCAGTGACGTGCGCAGGCTGGCCTCGGCCTCGGCGGCGCCGATCAGCGCCGCCGGCGTGACGGCGCGGGCGGCGTCGACCCGATGCTGGTGCCAGGTCACCCGCACGCCCGGTTCCAGCTCCGAGCCGAACGCGGTGATCTCGCCGGCGAGCACCCAGCAGGGCTCGCCCGGGTCACGCGGCAGCGTGACGACGCCCTCGCCGTGCTCCAGCACCTCCGCCGCCACCCCGGGCCCGCCGGGAATCCCGAGGGCGTCGCCGGCGGCCGGCAGCACGGCGCGGACTCCGGTGGCCCGGCCGTCGGCGAGCCAGTCCAACCAGTCGGCGAGGCCCGGACCGTGCGGGTGACCCGAGAACGGCAGGTCGTCGCCGGCCACCCGGTGGCGTTCGTCGTCGGCCTGGGTGGCCGCCACGGCACGATCGAGGCTGGCGCGGCCGTCCAGAACGGCGGTCGCCCAGAGAGCAAGAAGTACGGACCTCGGCACGTCGAGCACCCGGTAAGGGTAGGCGGACGCGTAGCCTTCGAGGCGGCGACCCGTACCGTACGGAACGAGGAGATATGAGCGAAGCAGCCGCGGACCTGTCGATCGACGACGACGTCGAACCGGAGATCGTTCTGGAACTGGACGGCGTGACGATCCGGCGAGGGGCCAATGTGCTCCTGGACGAGATCGTCTGGTTGGTCGAGACCGGCCAGCGGTGGGTGGTTCTCGGCCCGAACGGAGCCGGTAAGACCACGATGCTGCAGGTGTGCTCCGGCCGGATGCACCCCACCCAGGGGGTGGCGACCATCCTCGGCGAGGAACTGGGCACCATCGACGTCTTCGAGCTGCGGCCGCGCATCGGTCTGGCGAGTGCGGCACTGGCCGAGCGGATTCCGCGGGACGAGCGGGTGCTCGACGTGGTGGTGACCGCCGGCTACGGCGTGACCGGTCGGTGGCAGGAGTCCTACGACACCGCCGACGAGAGCCGCTCTCGCGAGCTGCTCGAGGCCGTGGGGGCCGCCCATCTCGCCGATCGCACCTTCGGCACCCTTTCCGAAGGAGAGCGCAAGCGGGTGCAGATCGCCCGGGCGCTGATGACCGATCCCGAACTGCTGCTGCTCGACGAGCCGGCTGCCGGCCTCGACCTCGGCGGCCGGGAGGACCTGGTGGCCCGGCTCGCCACCCTCGCCCGGGACGAACTCGCTCCGGTCATGGTGCTGGTCACCCACCACGTGGAGGAGATCCCGCCGGGCTTCACGCACGCCCTGCTGCTTCGCGACGGCGGGATCGTCGCCGAGGGCCCCCTGGCCGAGACCCTGACGGCGCAGAATCTCACCGCCACCTTCGGCCTCCCGCTGGACATCCAGGAGCAGGACGGCCGCTGGGTGGCGCGCGCCGTCAGCTGACCCGGCGATGGCGCGGTTCCTCCTGACCGCGATGCCCTTCACCGGCCATGTCGCGCCGTTGTGCGCGGTGGCCGGCGAGCTCGTGTCGCGCGGTCACCACGTGCGCGTCTACACCGGCTCGCGGTTTCGCGACCGGGTCGAGGCGGCCGGCGCGACCCTCGTCCCCTGGCGGGCGGCACCGGACTTCGACGAGAACGACCTGGCCGCGACCTTTCCCCGGCTCGTCGGCAAGAAGGGCCTGGGGCAGCTGCTGACCAACGTGGTGGACTGCTTCCTGCGCACCGCGCCCGCCCAGGTCGGCGATCTGGGCGCCGAATGGGAGCGCGAACCCTGGGACGTCCTCGCCGCCGACGAGGTCTCCCTCGGAGCGGTGCTGTTCAGCGGGCGGCGGCGAACACCCTGGGCCACCGTGTCGGTGCTGCCGCTCAATCTCGCCGGCCCGGGCGGGCCGCCCAGCGGCCTGGGGCTGACTCCGGGCACCGGGCCCGTGACCAGGGCCCGCGACGCCGCTCTGCGGGCGGTCGTTCCCGGCCTTTCCTGGCCGTTGCGCAGACCTTTGGCGGACGCCTACCGGGCTGTCGGACTCCGCGCACCGTCCCTGCAGCTGGAGAAGGTCGTCTTCTCCCGGCACCTCGTCATCGCCAGCGGTTCGCCGCTGCTCGACTACGCACGGACCGATCGTCCCGACCATCTGCACTTCGTCGGTGAGCTGGCGGCGGCGGCTCGCGTGCCGTCGTCGCTGCCCTCGTGGTGGCCGGAACTGACCGGACGCACCGTCGTGCTGGTCTCGCAGGGGACGCAGAACATCGATCCGGACGATCTCCTGCGGCCTGCCCTCGCCGCCCTCGACGGACGCGACCTCGTCATCGTGGCGACCACCGGGGTGCCGGGACGGGACGAACTGCCCTTCCCGGCGCCGGCCAACACCCGCGTGGTGGGCTTCGTGCCGTTCGCCGCACTGCTGCCGCACGTCGACCTGATGATCACCAACGGCGGCTGGGGCGGAACCATCGCCGCTCTGCGGCACGGCGTCCCGCTCGTCGTCGCCGGCGGCGATCTGGACAAGCCGGAGATCGCCGCCCGGGTGGCCTGGTCGGGGGCGGGGGTGAATCTGCGCACCGGGACACCGACGTCCCGGGCCGTCGCCGCCGCGGTCGACCGGGTGCTCGCCGACCCGTCGTTCCGGGACGCTGCCGGCCGGGTCGGCGCCCAGCTGCGCTCGCTCGGGGGAGCGGCACGGGCGGCGGAGCTGCTCGAAGCCTTCGAGGCTAGGGTGCTCCGGTGACCGACCTGGCCCTCATCCTGCTTGCCGGCATCGGCGCCGGCATGATCAACGCGGTCGTCGGCTCCGGCACGCTCATCACCTTCCCGGCGCTGATCACGATGGGCTACCCGCCGATCACCGCGAATGTCTCGAACAATCTCGGGCTGGTCCCGGGCGCGGTCAGCGGCACCTGGGGATATCGGGCGGAGCTCCGGGGACAGGGACAGCTGGCGCTACGACTGGCGCCCTTCTCGTTCGTGGGCGCGATCGTCGGGGCGATCCTCCTGCTGCTGCTCTCCGCGGAGACCTTCGAGCGGGTCGTGCCGGTGCTGATCGCGCTGGCCATCGTCCTGGTGATCGTGCAGCCGCGCCTGCAGAAGCTGCTCGCCCGCAAGCGCCGGGGCGACGACCTGCCGTTCCGGATCAGCCGCGGCCAATGGGTGGCCCTGATGGCCGGGGCGCTGTTCGCCGGGGTCTACGGGGGCTACTTCGGTGCCGCCCAGGGAATCATCCTGATCGGCATCATCGCCAGCCTGTTGCCGGAGAGCCTGCAGCGCGCGAACGCCATGAAGAACCTGCTCTCGGGGATCGTCAACGCGGTCGCCGGTGTCGTGTTCTGCGTCATCGCGTGGGATCAGATCGACTGGGTGGTGGTCGTCCTCATTGCGGTCGGCTCGACGATCGGCGGCTTTCTCGGCGCGCACTACGGGCGCCGGCTACCGCCCTGGGCACTGCGCAGCGCGATCGTCGTGGTGGGCACGATCGCCATCGTGCGGCTGACCCTGGCATGACGTCCGGAGACCTGGCTGGCCGGGTGTTCGTGGTCGACGATCCGGAGGATCCGCGCGTCCGGGACTTCACTCGGCTCACCGACATGTCTCTGCGCAAGCTGCGCGAGCCGGCCGAGGGCCTGTACATGGCGGAATCCCGGGAGGTGATCACCCGCGCCCTCGACACCGGCCACCGTCCGCGGGCCTTCCTGATGGGGCGGCGGTGGCTGCCGGAGTCCCTCGACATCCTCACCCGGCCGGAAGCGGCGGCCGTGCCGATCTACGTCGGTGAGAAGCCGGTGCTCAACGAGATCACCGGATTCCATCTGCATCGCGGCATCATCGCCTCGATGCACCGGCCGCGCCTGCCGGCGCTCGCCGAGGTGCTGTCCGCCGCGGGTGATGTCTCGGCGCAGGTCAGCCGGCCAGGACGATCGCGGATCGCGGTGTTCGAGAATTTTGTCGACCATACAAATCTGGGCGCCGCGTTCCGGTCGGCGGCGGCGATCGCGGTGGACGCGGTGCTGGTGACTCCCAGCTGCGCCGACCCTCTCTACCGGCGAGCGATCCGGGTGTCCATGGGCACGGTCTTCCAGGTGCCGTGGACACGCATCGATCCGTGGCCGGGTGG
>JBDIAG010000269.1:0-6300 GCA_039812305.1 Actinomycetales bacterium
CGACGACCTGATCGACGACCTCGATCCGGTCGACGTCCGCCGGAGGATCGGGGTGGTGACCCAGGAGACGCACACCTTCGCCGGCACTCTCGCCGACGATCTGCGTCTGGCCAGGCCGGCGGCGAGTCGTGCCGATCTCAAGGCCGCCCTGCATCTGGTCGGGGCGGACGACTGGGTGGCTGCGCTCCCCGCCGGTCTGGAGTCGAGGGTCGGCGTCGGCGGGCACCACCTCACCCCCGACCAGGCTCAACAGCTCGCGCTCGCGCGTCTCGTCCTCGTCGACCCGCCGGTCGTGATCCTGGACGAGGCGACCGCCGAGGCCGGCAGTGCCGGCGCCCGGGCCCTGGAACGGTCCGCGCGGGCCCTGGCCGAGGGGCGCACCGCTCTCGTCGTCGCCCACCGACTCAACCAGGCCCGCGCCTGCGACCGGATCGCGGTCATGAGCCAGGGACGAATCATCGAGATCGGCTCCCACGAGGAGCTCCTCGCCGTCGGCGGGGTCTATGCGAGGCTCTGGGCGGCCTGGTCCGCCTGACGGCGGCCCGTTCGCTCACCGGGGTTGCATCCCGTACCCAGGTCCGGGTTTATCGTCGGGGAATGGCCGATGACGACATGACCGAGTCCGTGGCATCCGAGGAGTGGGTGCCGTCGGCGTGCACCCTCCCCACCGCGGCGCAGCCGTTGCGGCGCGGCGAGTTCGACGCCCTCTTCGCCCGGGACGTGCTCGCCGTCCACCGCGACCCCGGGCAGATCAGGTTCGACCTGCGCCCCGATCCCGAGACGGCGGCCCGGGCCGCCGGCCTGGCGGCGAAGGAGACGGCCTGCTGCTCGTTCTTCACCTTCGCCCTGACCATGACGGACGGCTGGGTGGGACTCACCGTCTCGGCCGCCCCGGGCCACGCCGACGTGCTCGCCGCGCTGGGTGCCCGCGCCGAGTCCCGGATCGGATCGGGTCGATGACCCCGGTGTCGATCCCCTTCGTTCAGATCGCGGCGCGGGGCCTCACGAGGCCAGTGCCGGCGCCATGACGCCCTCGATCGCGCCCGACAGGTACTGGCCGTACTTGATCGTGATGTGGTACTTGCCCGCGTAGACGATCTGGTCGCCGATGATGGCGGGGCAGGTACCCGCGCAGAACCACGGATTGACGTCGATGTACGTCCCGCCGACCTCGGCGGCTGCGGTGGACCACCCGGTCTGGTCGGGCAGGACCTGGTCGGCCGGTGCCGCGCACTGGGTGAGGTTGGTCGGGTTGTTCACGACGCACTCCGACGGCATGCCCTCCGGGTGGGGCTGGTTGCCGAGCATGAAGACCTTCGTGTTCTCCGGCAGCTGCTGCGCGGTCTTGACCAGGCCCTCCCGCCACACCTCGGGGGTGTCGTCGCGGCCGGGGCCGAGGTTCCCGCCGTACCAGCCGGCCAGGATGACGATGTCCGCCTGCTCCTGCTGGATGACGCCCATCCGCCACTTCTGCCACTCGTCGCACTCGGTGAAGTCGCGCTCGAGCTGCCACTGGTAATAGGTCAGCGCAGCCGGCCCGCAGTTGTTCTTCGTCAGCGCCAGCACCTTCCAGCCGTTGCGCTTTCCGATGAGGTCGAAGGCCCCGTGCCACATGGCAGCCCCGGAGTCGCCGATGAGGACCATCGTGCGGTCGCTGTTGACGTCACCCAACGTGCACGGCTCGAGGTTGTCCAGGTGCGTGGTCTCCAGTGCGGGCGTGCAACCCGGAACCGTCCAGGCCGATTCGTCGTCGCCGCCGGCGGCGAGCAATTCCGAGTTCGAGATCGACTTCGGCAGCTCGTTCATCGTGGTGGCGACCTGCACCGCCTGCACCACCTCCGCTTCCGGAACCGCCGCCGGAGCGGGCTCGGAGGCATTCCCGTTCCCGGCGGAGTTCCGCGCCTCGTCGGCACCGCGTGCCTGGCAGCCCGTCAGCGCAACACAGATGGCGACGGCCGCGAGGGCCTTCCGGGTGAGAGCATTCATCAACACCAAAGTCCTTCCAAAACGTCCTAGAACAACTGCTGAACAAGCGGAACAGTCAAAGCCCACCGGTAGCGTTCGAACCACGCCACCGCGAAGACGATCGCGATGCAGGCCGGAATGATCGCCAGGCTCACCCACGGGTGCGTCGCGAGGTATCCGGAGCGCCGGATCGGGTCCTCGAAGGCGTGATACATGACGGCCGCGCCCGCGACGGCGACCCCGATCAGAAGGACCTGGGTCAGGGCCGAGAAATCGCCGCCCAGGCGCGCCGCCGCGATGATGAAGACCGGCCAATGGACGAGGTACAGCGAGTACGAGAGATCGCCCAGGTAGCGCGGGACGGCCGTGCCGAGAAGCGCCGACGGGTTGGCCCGGGACGGTCTGACGCCCGCCGCGATCACCGCCGCGGCGCCCAGCACCGGCACGGCCGCGATCCACCCGGGAAAGTGCGTGTTCTCGTCCATCGACACGACGGACCAGACGATGGCCGCGAGGCCGAGCCAGCCCAGTGCGGCCGCCGGCGCGACCGACATCCTGCGGACGAGAGCCGGCTCGGCGACGGCGATCAGGCAGCCGAGCGCCAGTTCCCAGGCCCGGGTGAAAGGGGAGAAGAACGCCGCCGTGCCGTTCGAGGCGGTCGCCACGATCGAGTGGAGGTAGCTCACGACGACCACCGTCGCGAGCACCGCGAACAGCACCTGCCGCAGACCGAGCCGCCGCGCCCGGCTGATCAGGGCGATCGAGAGCACCACCAGGAGAGGCCAGACGAAGTAGAACTGCTCCTCGACGGCCAGCGACCAGTAGTGCTGCAGGGGAGAGGGATCGCTGCCGAGCCGGGCGTAGTCCGTCCCGGTGGCGATGAAGTGCGCGTTGGCCAGGAACAGGGCGGCCGCCGTCGCGTCCGGCAGCACGCGCGCGCCCCGCAGGAAGTTGGTGAGCTCGAAGGTCGCCACGACGGTGAGGACGGTGATCAGCGTGGCCGCGGGGACGATGCGCCGCGCGCGCCTGGCGTAGAAGTCGAGGAACCACCGCGCGCCCTGACGCTCGCTGTCCCGGATGAGCATCCTGGTGATGACATACCCGGAGATGACGAAGAAGACGTCCACACCGACGAAACCGCCGCCGAAACCCGGCACACCGGCATGGTTGAGGACGACGACGAGCACGGCCACCGCGCGGAGGCCCTGGACGTCCAGCCGTCGCGAACCTGGCCGCGTCCGGGGTGTGGAGTCGTCGCGCAGCGTGTCGATCACAGCAGACATCCGACCCAAACCCTCCTCAGGCCGAGGAGAACCTCCACGTACCCTGACAACAACCTGAACGCGGCTCAGGCTAGACGAAGAAGTTAGGTAAGGCGAACCTTCGTGACCGGGCGCTGTGCGTGGGGTTGCTCACTCGCGCAGGCGGTAGATCGCCACCCAGTCGATATCGGCCGTGGGGGCCGGAGTGCTGGGCGTCGCCTCCGTCGCGGTCTCGGTCTGGAAGATGAAGGTGCGCGGGCCCAGATCCCTGCCGTGGTAGGTCAGCGAGTCCGGGATGGCACCGTCGGCCACGTAGCAGATGTTGTCGGGGAGCTTGCGCTGCTTGATGAGGTCGGGGCAGTCGCCACTCTCCTCGACGCCGGCGGAACTGGCGGTCACCGCGGAGACGACTCGCGTCCCGTCCAGGTAGTAGTCGAGGCGGTTGGGCGAGAAGTCGACGCTGAGGCGATGCCAGTTGCTGTAGTCGTTCGTGGTCTTCACGTCGCCGATCAGCCGACGCTGTTCGTGACCTTGCTCCCCACCCTCGTAGTGCAACGTCGTGAAGAAGGCGTCGTTCTGGCCATCGCCGTTCCCCTCGGCGATGTCTATCTCGACATAGAGCGGCCAATAGGCACCGCTATCGCCGTAGAGCATGATCGCGTACATGACGTCCTCGGACGTGTCCATGCGCCAGACCACGTCCCAGCGGCCGTACTTCACGGTGTTCGCGAGGAATCCGGCCGACAGGCCGCTCGTGCTCAGCCGCCCGACCTGGCCGGGGTATTCGCGGTCGCTGTTGGCCTTCGCATCCCAGCTGCTGCCCAGAACCAGGGCCCCCGGCGTGTGGGTCACGTTCTTGGAACGCCACCACGACGTCTCCTCGTGAGCGGTGCTGGGCCCGCCGTCGTAGGTGAGCCAGATGTTGTACTTGTTGGCCAGCAGATCCGCCCGCTTGCTCGAACTGCTGATCCACTTCTCGTTCCAAGTCGGACGGGAGAAGGGATCGGTGGCGAAGTCGTCGGCGTAGAGGAGGTCGTAGGTCCTGCCGTTCGTCGGTGAGGTGTAGGGGCCGCTGGGCAGGGGGATTCCGGACGTCTTCACCGGCTCGGGAGTCGCCTCCGGCTTCTCGGTCGGGGTGCTCGTGCAGGAGGCCACCAACGAAGCGACGCAGATGAGGCCGAGTCGAACCAGCAGCTTCCTCGGGGTGAGGCGACGCGGCCGGGCTGGTGGCGGAGGGGTCGTCACCCAAGGAGTCTAAGAGCCGCCACACTGCAGCCATGCGCCGATTCGCGATCGATTCCCTCGTCCGTCCGATCGTCCAGGCCCCGATGGCGGGTGGCCCGTCCACGACGGCGCTCGCGGCGGCCGTCTCGGGCGCCGGTGGTCTCGGATTTCTCGCGGCCGGGTACCAGGCGGTGGACGCCGTTCGGGCGGATATCGAGGAGCTCCGCTCGCTGCTCCCCGACGGCGAGCCGTTCGGCGTCAATGTCTTCGCTCCGCCCGGGCACGGCCGCGGAGCCGAGCGGGTCGCCGCCTACGCCGAGACGTTGGCCGGCGAGACGGCCCGCAGCGGAGTCCGACTCGGCCGCCCGCGATGGGACGACGATCGGTACGCGGACAAGCTGGACCTGCTCTGCGCGCAGCGGGTGCCGGTCGTGTCCTGCGCCTTCGGCTGCCCCTCGGCGCAGGACGTCGAACGCCTCCACCGGGCGGGATCGGCGGTCTGGGTGACCGTCACCACGCCCGGCGAGGCGAAGGCCGCGCGTGACGCCGGCGCCGACGCTCTGGTCGTGCAGGGTGTCGAAGCGGGCGGCCATCGCGGCGGTTTCGACGACCAGGCTCCCGGCGACATCGGCCTCCTGGCGCTCCTGCAGGTCGTTCGTTCCGCTGTCGGCGACGACGTGGCCCTGGTGGCCGCCGGCGGGGTGGCGACCGGGGCAGGAGTGGCGGCCGTCCTTGCTGCCGGAGCCGCGGCTGCCGCAGTGGGAACCGCGTTCCTGAGGTGTCCGGAGGCGGCGACCGCACCCGCCCATCGAGACGTCCTCGCCCACGGCGACGCGCCCACGGCGCTGACCCGAGCCTTCACCGGCCGGACGGCGCGCGGCGTCGTCAACCGCTTCCTTCGCGAACACTCGGCCGACGCGCCCAGCGCCTACCCGGAGGTGCATCACCTGACCTCGGCCGTGCGCTCCGCGGCCCGGCAGCGAGGCGACGCGGACGGCTTTCACCTGTGGGCCGGGCAGGCGTACGCGCTGACCGAGGTCACCCCGGCCGGCGATCTGGTCCGCCGGCTCGCCGACGACGCCCGTGACGCGCTGCGTGGCGCTGCGGACCGGTTGACGCGATCGGCCTGCTGACTTCAGTGCGGGTCATTGTGACTCGATATGCGCCGCATCGAGGTGGAACCCGCTCCGGGGCAGGCGCCGTCAGGCTTGCGCCGGGACCGCCCGATGCGGTGGCGGAGCGGTTGTGCCGCGCAGGACGAGTCGGGTGGCCAGACGGATCGCCCGCTCGTCCTGCTTCTCGGGTTCGTCCAGGATCTGCAGCAGGAGCTGCGCCGCGACCTCCCCTTGTTCGTCGACATCCTGGGCGACAGTGGTGAGGTCGACTGCTTCCGACATCTCGTGATCGTCGAAACCGATCACCGAGATGTCGCCGGGCACCCTGAGACCGGCCCGACGCAGGGCGCCGATGGCTCCGATGGCCAACTCGTCGGACTCGGCGAACACCGCCGACGGCAGGTTCGGCCGCCCCAGAAGTTGCGTCATCGCGGTCACGCCGCCGTTGAAGCCGTGCGGCCCGGCAACCATGAAACTCTCGTTGCACTCGATGCCCGCCGCGGCCAATGCCTGCTGATACCCGGCCCGGCGCCCGCCGGAGGGTTTGAAGCCGAATCGAGGGTCGTCCGGGTGCCCGGAGATGAGCCCGATCCCGGTGTGGCCCAGATTCAGGAGGTGAGTGACGGCGGCGCGCGCCGCGGCGACCTCGTCGATGCCCACCGAGGGGAAGCCGGGAATCACCGTGCCGATGCTGACCAGAGGCAGGCCCAGGGCGCGCAGGGCAAGCGTGTGCT